>DASYMV010000086.1:0-2757 GCA_036008865.1 Pseudonocardiaceae bacterium
GGACAGGCCGTCACAGTGCTCCAAGGACAGTTGAACGTGTGACCCATTCGGACGAACGGACGTTACGCGACGTGGCGCGAGACTCTTCGACCTGCCATTTCGTCGCCCGAGCGGGGTACATTGAGGCCCCTGGAGGGGTCCTGGTCCGTGCGCGGGACCCCTCAGTCACGCCAAAAGCTCGATCGATGGGGGTCGGCCGCCTGTCCGGACGGCTGCGCCGAAGGCTGACGAGGAGGCTGGATGTCCGACCCCGGGTCGGCCACTGCGTCGGACTCGGCATCCGGCCTTCGGACCGGATCGACCAAGTCGACGAACCGCGCGTTCACCGCCTTCGCAGTGACGCTGCTCGCCGCCGGTATCTCCTGTGCGATCGCCGTCGGTGCGTGGTTACCCGACCGCGGTGACGCACGGCTGTACTGGGCCGGTCCGCTGCTCGTCGTCGGGTTCCTCCTGGCCGAACAACTGGCCATCAACGTGGACGTGCGCAGCGGCGTCGCGTGGACGATCTCGTTCACCGAGATCCCGCTGGTGCTCGGACTGCTCGTCGCGCCTTTCGAGGTCGTGCTGGCCGCGCACGTGGTCGCGGGGGTGGGCACGCTCCTGGGCAGGCGCATCCTCGACCGCGCCATCTACAACGCGGGCGTGATGTTCGTGGAGATCTCGGTCGCCTTCGCGGTGGCCGAGGGTGTCAACCGGCTCGTGGGGCCGTCCGGGCCGCCGTGGGCGGGAGCCTTCGTCGGCACGATCGCGGTGCCGCTCGTCGCCATCGTGCTCGGGCTGACCGCACTGCAGCTCATGGGCAAGTCCATGCGCGTCGGCAACGGCGTCCGGCTGGCCCTGCAGACCCTCGTCGTCGCGCTGCTCAACACCTCGGCCGGGCTCGTCGGTTACGAGATCGCCGTCAGCACACCGTGGGGCGGTGTGTTGGTGGCGCTGATCTTCGCCGGCATCACCGCGATCTACCTCGCGTACTCCGGCCTGCTGCGTGAGCAGCGCGACCTCGAGGCGTTGAGCGAGGTGAGCCTGCGCGTCGCCAGGTCCGGCCAGCAGGCCGTCGGGCCGCACGCCGCGGTGACCGAGGACCCGGACGAGGTCGTCGAGAGCGACGACTGGCAGCTCATCGCCGAGCGGATCAGGGAACAGCTGAACGCCAACCGCGTGGTGCTGCGTCTGCGCACGGACCCGCAGGCGCCGATGCAGACCCTCGTCGCCGGTGAACCGCTGCCGGACGACATGGGCCGGGCCGATTCCCGCGCCGTCCGCGAAGACGCGATGTTGCAGCTGCCCGGTACCGAGGTCCGGCTGTTCCGGGTCGCCGACGCCGCAGAGGAAGTGACCGACGCGCTGAACCGGCGGGAGGCGCAGGAGGCGCTCGTCGTCCCGCTGCGCGGCGCGACGCAACTGCTCGGCGCGGTCGAGGTGCACGACCGGCTCAGCCGTTGGCGCGGTTTCGGCAAGGCCGACACCCAGCTCCTTCGCACGCTCGCCAGCCATCTGGCGACCGCCGTCGACAACCGCCGCCTGCTGGCGCGCCTGCGCCACGACGCCTACCACGATCCGCTGACCGGCCTGCTCAACCGGCCGGGGTTCCGCGAGGCCGTCCTGGGACCACTGCGCGAGTCGTCGAACTCGATCGTGCTCCGGATCGACCTCGACGTGCTGTCGACGGTGTCCGACGCGCTGGGCCAGGCCTGGGGCAACCGGATGGTGGTCGCCGCCGGGCGCCGCCTGCGCGACGCCCTCGGGCCCGACGTTCCGCTCGCCCGTCTCGAAGGCGGCTCGTTCGCGGTGTTCCTCACCGAAGGCCGGGCCGGGCAGGTTCGCACCATCGCCGAGCGGCTCCGTGCGGGGCTCTCGGTGCCCTATCCGGTCGACCGGCTGACCGTCGAGGCCGGCGCCGTCGTCGGCTACATCGCGACAGCCGACTGCGAGATCGAGAACCCCGACGTGGATGCGCTGCTGCAGCGGGCGGACGTCGCGGTCCGGGCGACCAGCGAGGGTGAGCCGGTGCGGGCGTACGCGCCGAGCATGGGCCAGATCTTCCTGCGTCGCTTCCAGCTCGTCACCCAGTTCCGGCACGCCCTGGAGGGCGGCCAGATCTCCGTGCACTACCAGCCGAAGGTCGCGCTCCCGAGCCGTCAGGTCGTGGGCGCCGAGGCACTCGTGCGCTGGCGGCATCCCGAGTTCGGGCGCGTCGATCCCGACGAGTTCGTGCCGGCGGTCGAGGCCACCGGTCTGATCGACGTGCTGACCGACTTCGTCATGGACCGCGCCTTGGAGCGCGTGCGGCGCTGGCTGGACCGCGGGCTGCGGATGTCCATCGCCGTGAACCTCTCCGTGCGCACGCTGGCCGACGAGCAGTTCCCGGACCGCGTCGCGAGCGCCTTGGCGCGTTACGGCGTGCCTCCAGACCTGCTCACCTTCGAGCTCACCGAGTCGGGCGTGATGGCCGACCCCGAGCGGGCTCTCCCGGTGCTGCGGCGGCTGCACGCGCTCGGCGTGATCCTGGCAGTCGACGACTTCGGCACGGGTTACTCGTCGCTCGCGTACCTGCGGCAGCTGCCGGTGGACGAGGTGAAGATCGACAAGAGTTTCGTGCTCGGCATGGGCACCGACCTCGGCGACATGGCCGTGGTGCGCTCGATCGTCGAACTCGGCCACTCGCTCGGCCTCACGGTGGTCGCCGAGGGTGTCGAGGACGACGCCGCGCGTGATCAACTGGTGAGCATGGGCTGTGACATCGCCCAGGGCTACCTG
>DASYMV010000087.1:0-1979 GCA_036008865.1 Pseudonocardiaceae bacterium
ATCTGCTGGCCGGTGCGCTCGGCAGCGGCGCGACGGCGTACCTCACGCTCGTCATGCTGTACGCCGCCTCGGCCTCCCACCTGCTGACCGCAATGTCCGCCACCGCCCTGTTCCTGGGGTTGGTCGCGCCGACTGCCTTGCGCGAGCGTGCGGGCGCGCAGGTCTCGGCCGGACTCATGGCCGGCCTGGCCGCACTGGCCGGAGCCTTGGCCCTGAGCGGCTGGGGCGAGGTCTTCGAGACCGATGCCGCGGCGCGCGCGTTGGCGCTCGCGCTGTACGCCGGGCTGGTGGGTGTGGTCGCGGCACCGCTGACACGTCGTACGTCGACCCGGGTGACCCTGGAGTGCACGGCCGCCGTGCTGGCCTTCCTCGCCATCGGGGTCGCCACCGGAACATCGGGCGACGAGTCCACCGTGGCCATGGTCCTGACCGTTGTCGGCACCGCCATCTGCGTCATCGCGGTGACCGTTCCCGACCGCGCGCTGCTCGGCTGGGCGGGAGCCGCCGTGCTGGGAGCGGCCACGCTCATCCGGGTCGCCACCGACGTCAGCGTCCCGGAGCTCTACACGCTTCCCGCCGCGGCGCTGCTGGTCGCCGTCGGTGTCTGCAGGCTGCGCACCGACCCTGAGACCAGCAGCTTCACCGTGCTCGGCAGCGGCATCACGCTGGCCCTGCTGCCCAGCCTGCTGCTCGCCCTCGACGAGCCGGTCTCGCTGCGCGGAGCGCTCGTCGGGGTCGCCTGCGTCCTCGTCCTGGGTGCGGGCGTCCAGCAGCGGTTGGCCGCGCCGTTCGTGCTGGGCGCCCTCACCACCGCGATCCTGGCGCTGCGACACCTCCAGCCCGTGGCCGAGGCGGTCCCCCGCTGGATCTCGCTCGGTGGGGTGGGCCTGCTTCTGCTCGTCGTGGGCGTCACCTGGGAGGCTCGACGCCGCGACCTGGAGAACGCCCAGGACTACCTGACCGCCCTGCGCTGAGGAGCGGTTGCGACAATGGAGCCATGAGCACCTTCTACGAGGAGATCGGGGGCAGCCCGACGATCCGCGCCATCGTCAAGCGGTTCTACGCGGGCGTTGCCGAGGACGAGGTGCTGCGGCCGATGTACCCCGAGGCCGACCTGACGGACGCCGAGGAGCGCTTCGCGATGTTCCTCGAGCAGTACTGGGGCGGCCCCACGACCTACTCCGACACGCGGGGACACCCCCGCCTGCGGATGCGGCACGCGCCCTTCGCGGTCACCCCCACAGCCAGGGACCACTGGCTCACTCACTTCCGTGCGGGCCTGGACGAGGCGGACCTGACACCGGAGCAGCGCGAGCAGTTCTGGGACTACGTCACTCACGCAGCGCAGTTCATGATCAACACGATGGAGGACGTGCGCTGACGACCGCCTAGCTGCGGAGCTCCTTCTCCAGGCGCAGGCGCTGGTCCTCGGCCATCTCCACGGTGCGCTGGGTCTCCACGTCGAAGGTCGTCATCACCACTGCACACGTTGCCAGCACACGGTCGCCGTCACGCACCTCCGAGCAGATCGTGAACGATCTGCTGCCGAGGTGCGCCAACCACGAGTGCACGGAGTAGGGCTCCTGGCGGTAGGCCAGCGGTTCCAGGAAGTCGATGTCGGTGCGCGCGACGACGTGCTGGGTCCACCGCTCACCGCGCGTGTGCAGCTTCATGATGTAGCGGATGCGCGCTTCCTGGGCGTACTCGAAGAAGGCTGCGGGGCGCGCCCGCTCCTGGCCGTCCATGTCGGACCGCCGCACGGTGAGGTCGTAGTCGTCACCGGCCGATCGCGTGTCGGCGTTCACGGGACGCCACTCGTGGGACGGACCACGAGTGGGATCGAGAAGGGCGCGCTCCTCGCCGGTGAGCCGATGGGCCAGGACCGTGGTGGCGCGCAGGTAGACCGTCCGCGTGGACTGATCGTCCGTGGGTGCGTCGTACACCTCGTGGCTGAGCTCGATGTCGTCGTCGGTCTCGTC
>DASYMV010000088.1:0-6190 GCA_036008865.1 Pseudonocardiaceae bacterium
TCGACGATGAGGAATTCGGGGTCCGTGCACGCACCTTGGGGGATGTCTTGTCACTGCTCGCCCGTTCGGGGCCGGTCACCGCCGCGCTGCTGCTCCTGCTCACCGGTGCGCCCGCGGCGAACGCCCAGACCATCGAGGACCAGCAGTGGCATCTCAACGCCTTGAAGATCTACGAAGCCCAGCGCATCAGCCGGGGTGAGGGAGTCGTCGTGGGCGTCGTCGACTCCGGCGTCGACAAGACACGGCCCGACCTCGCCGACGCGGTGTTGCCCGGAACCGGCTTCGACACGGCCAAGGGCTCCGACGGAACGGTGGACAACGACGGTCACGGCACCGCGATGGCGACCCTCATCGCCGGGCGCGGGATCGACGGCGGCGCCCTGGGCATCGCGCCCAAGGCCAAGATCCTGCCGGTCGCCGGGAGCAGCGAGGGCAAGAAGTTCACCACGGGCGCGGTGGCGCAGGGCATCATCTGGGCGGCCGACCACGGCGCGAAGGTGATCAACCTGTCGCTGGTGGCGGACAGCAACATGACGCCGAACATGCTCCAGGCCGTGAACTACGCGATGGACCGGGACGTGGTCCTCGTGGCAGGCACCGGCAACGAGGGTGAGCACCGCGTCGGGGCACCGGCGAACATCCGCGGCGTGATCGCGGTCGCGGGCACCACCGAGCAGGGCGGCCCCTGGAAGTACTCGAACGCCGGTCCTCCCACGGTGCTCGCCGCTCCCGCCGAACACATCGTCACCGCGGTCCCGGCAGCGGTCTCACGCACCGGGTACGTCCGGATCGACGGGACGAGCGCCTCGACCGCGTTGGTGTCCGGCGTGGCCGCCCTGGTGCGGGCCCGGTTCCCCGAGATGAGCGCCGCGAACGTGGTCAACCGGCTGATGATCACCGCGACGGACCTGCTTCAGCCGGGCCGCGACGACGCGACCGGATTCGGCATGGTCAACCCGGTGGGTGCGCTGACCGCCAACGTCGCCGCCGTGACGCGCAACCCCCTGTCACCGCCGGAGCGGACGTCGACCGCCAACACCTCGGCCACCCCTGGCGCCACTCCCCCACCGACCCCGATCGCCGCACAGCCGCCCGGCACGAGCGCGCCGCGCCGCGGCCTCGTGGCCGGTCTGGGCCTGCTCGCGACGCTGCTGGCGAGCGGACTCGTGATCACGTGTTTCGCACGTCGCACGAGTGGGGCGTGAACTGACGGGTCCACGTGGTGCTCCCGGCCCTGTCGCGATGTGAAAGAGCCCGGACCACCCCCCGAAGGTGGTCCGGGCTCTCTCTTCCCCGGTCCGGCCGCGAGCGCCCCCGATTGCGCTCTCCCCTGCGGCCGCCCCACGTCTGCTAGGCGTCCCGGCGCTTCGTCACGATCAGCGCGACGACCAGCATCGCGACCGCGATGCCCGCGAAGTACGCCAGCGACCCCCACGGGCTGAGCGGGAAGTCCAGTTGCGGCGGACCCGCCTCGACCGGACGGCCGGTCGAGTCCGGGTTGCCGAGCACGAAATGGCTCGCCGACTGGAACGGCAGCCACTTCTGGATGTCGGCGCCGATCTTCGGGATGAACCCGACGAGGCTTTCGACCAGCAGCGGGAACACCAGGATGATCGCGACGGCGGCCGCGGTCTGGCGCACGAGCAGGCCCACCCCCAGCGCGAGCACCGCACCGGTCGCGTACACCAGGCCGACGCCTGTCACGTGCCGCCAGTCGTTGGCGGATTCGAGCGCGAGGTTCATGTCCGGCTGGACGAGCTTGGCCAGGCCCCACGAGGCGAACGCGGTGATCTCGCCGACCACACCGGCCAGCACGGCGACCACGACGGTCTTGGCCAGCAAGGGGGAGATCCGGTCCGGCACGGCCTGGAACGTCGACTTGATGGTGCCGAAGCGGTACTCGGTGGTGATCGCCAGCGCGGCCATCACCATGATCACGTACAGCCCGAACGTGTGGGTGAACTGCGTGGCCTGGACGGTGAGCGGGAACTCGAAGTTGGAGTTGGCCGCGATGATCGCGGTGAAACCCACGGTCAACCCGAGCGCGAGCGCCATGCACCACCACGGCGAGCGGGTGGAGAACAGCTTGATCCGTTCGACGGCGAGCAGAGTCATCGATTCACTTCCCCATCTCGGCGAGGTCGGCGTGGTACTCGACGGCGTCGCCGGTGAGCTGCATGAACGCCTGCTCGAGCGAACCGCGTTGCGGGCTGAGTTCGTGCAGCACAACTCCGTTGGCCGCCGCGATGTCACCGATCTGGTCACTGGCCACGCCGGAGGCGACGAGTGCGCCGTCACCGTCCTGGTGAACCGTGAATCCCTTGTCGACCAACAGGGTGTTGAGCTTGTCCAGGTGAGGGCTGCGCACCCGGACGGTGTTCTCGGTCGCGCGCTCGACGAACTCCGTCGTGCTGCTCTGCGAGATCAGCTTGCCCTTGCCGATGACCACGAGGTCCTGCGCGGTGAGCGCCATCTCCGACAGCAGGTGGCTGGAGACGAGCACGGTGCGGCCCTCGGCGGCCAAGTTCTGCATGAAGTTGCGGATCCAGAGGATGCCCTCGGGGTCCAGGCCGTTCACGGGCTCGTCGAACAGCAGTACCCGCGGGTCGCCCAGCAGCGCGCCGGCGATGCCGAGCCGCTGCGACATGCCCAGCGAATAACCGCCCGCGCGGCGCTTGGCGACTTTCGCCAGGCCGACCATCTCCAACACCTCGTCCACCCGGCGGCTCGGCAGCCCGTTGGACTTCGCAAGCCACAGCAGGTGCGAGCGAGCGGAGCGGTTGGGGTGCACCCACTTCGCGTCGAGCAGCGCGCCGACCGTCCTCAATGGACGGTCGAGGTGCGTGTACGGCTTGCCGTCGATGAGGACCTTGCCCGCGCTCGGCCGGTCGAGCCCGAGGATCATCCGCATCGTGGTGGACTTGCCCGCACCGTTCGGCCCCAGGAATCCGGTGACGCGTCCCGGTTCGACGGTGAAGGACAGGTCGTCCACCGCCACCGTTTTCCCATAGCGCTTGGTGAGGCCGATTGCCTCGATCATTGTCTCTCCCCTGGACTTCGCGTCCCCGTGGTCGGTACAACCCTGCCTGCATGACGGTCCCGTGCACATCAGTCCCCAGTCGACAGCCGGGACCGACCTCAGTCTTACTGTGCGCCACACCCAGGTCGTGGTGATCAGTGGTGACCCTGAGTCGTCCCCTAGGACTTTCCTGATTTTTCTCAGGGTCACCGCCCCTCCGGGAGCCGCTCAGGCGGGGAACCAGCGGCTGATCGCGGTGGCGACACCGTCCTCGAGGACCGTTCCGGTGACCTCGTCCGCCACCGCCTGCACCGACGCGGGCGCCTGTCCCATCGCGACGCCGTGCGCTGCCCAGCGCAGCATCTCCACGTCGTTGTGCCCGTCGCCCACGGCCAGCGTGTCCTCCGGCGCCACGCCGAGCTGGACACGCAGCTCCTCGAGCGCGGAACCCTTCGTGACGCCGGGCGGCACCAGGGTCAGCCACGGCACGTGGTGGTCGACCGACCAGGCGACGCCCGGCAGTTCGACGTCGCTCAGCCGCAGCGCCAGCTCCTGCGGCGTCCGGCCGAGCCAGCGGACGACCAGTCGCGAGGTCGGCTCGGCGATCAGTTCGGCGAAGCCGACCTGCCGCAGCTCGCCCCACAGGTCTCCGTCGGGGAACACGCCGAGCGCGATGTTGCCGACTCCGGTGACCTCGGCCGCGAAGACCGCGTCGGGCAGCAGTTCGTGAAGCACCTCCACGGCCGGACCGGGATCGAACGTGGTCTGCCGGACGATCTGGCGGGCGCCGGAGTCCCACCACACCGCGCCGTTGGAGCACAACGCGATCGAGTCGTGAAGGGCGAGGCGGTCGGTGATCGGGAGCGTGCCGATCAGGCTGCGCCCGGTGGAGATCACCACGTGCGTGCCGTGACCGATCACGCGCTCGATCGCGGCGTGCACCGCGGGGGAGATCTCCTCCTCACCGGTGCGAGCGAGGGTGCCGTCGACGTCGAGTGCGACGAGCCGGGGTCTCCAGTGCGGTAGGGCCACTGCTGCGAGCTTAGGTGGTCACCCATACGGGTGGTTCCCGTCACCTTCACGTGAACGCTTCGTTTCCGTAATCGCTGGCGATCGCAACGGGGCGAGGAAGAGGTTCGTGGTGGTACGACTGGTACGCGGGGTGTTCGTGGCGGCGGCCGCGCTGGGAATCGTCATGGGGACAACCGCGGTGGCGTCCGCGGAAACAGGCCCTGAGCAGCCGACTTTCGCCACCGCCGCGGCGTACGCGGCGTTGCACCCGGACGCGTCGCCGTCCGGCGCGAACGACTGGACCTGCCGCCCGTCGGCTGCGCACCCGAACCCCGTGGTGCTGACCATCGGAACCGCGCTGAACGCCTACGAGGACTGGGCGGCCCTCGCGCCGCGGCTCGCCGCGGACGGGTACTGCGTCTTCACGGCGAACATGGGTGGTCTCCCCGGAAGCCCCGCTCAGGCGATCGGCTCCATCCCGGTGACCGCCGAGCAGTACCGCGTGTTCGTGGACCGGGTGCTCACGGCAACCGGTGCGAGCAAGGTCGACGTCGTCGGGCACTCGCAGGGCGGCATGATGCCGCGCTACTACATCAAGCACCTCGGTGGTGCGACGAAGATCGGCAAGCTCATCGGTCTCGCGCCCTCCAACCACGGCACGAGCCTGTTCGGTCTGCTGACCACGATCACCGCGCTGCCCGGTGGTCCGGAAGCGCTCTCGGTGGGGTGTGCGGCGTGTGCCGAGCAGGCCGCCGGCTCGCCGTTCCTGACCGAGCTCAACGCGGGCGGGGAAATCGTGCCGACGATCGACTACACGGTGATCACGACCCGGTTCGACGAGGTCGTGACGCCGTACACCTCGGCATTCCTGCCGGAGGCGCCGAACGTGGTGAACCAGACCGTCCAGGACTACTGCGCGCTCGACGTCGTGGACCACATCCACATCACCTACGACCCGGTCGCCACCCAGCTCGTGCGCAACGCGCTCGACCCCGTCCGCGCGACGACCCCGAACTGCTTCGGCTGAGTTATTGAATCGTGGTTCAATAACTGCGTGCCGAGACCGAGGAGCATCACCGACGCACGCCTTCTGGATGCCGCCGCGACCGTCATCGGCCGCAAGGGGCCGGAGTTCACCGTCTCCGACGTGGCCGCGGAAGCGGGCGTCTCCGTCGGCACGGTGGCGCAGAGGTTCGGCTCCAAGAGCGGGCTGCTGCAGGCGTTGACCAGGGTCACCACGGAACTCGTCGTGCGACGGATGCAGGAAGCGTCGGCGGCGTCCCCGGAGAACCCCGTGCGCGCCGCGCTGCTGACCTGGTTCGCGGACATGACCGATCCGGAGGTCGCCGCGAACCATCTCGCGCAGCTCGGCGTCGACCTGATCGACCCGCAACTGCGCGCGCTGCTCGCCGAGCACTACGCGGCGATCGAGAACGGGCTCGCGGACCTGGCCCGCGCGGAAGGGCTGCCCCCGAATGCCGCGCGGGTGCTCGCCGCCCTGGTCAACGGGATCTCCATGGACTGGTCGGTGCGGCCGAGGGGTGGACTCGCGCAACGCATCGAGGATGACGTCGACGCGGTGCTGGACGCTTGGAGGAAGTGCTGATGGCGACCTGGGGACAGTTCAGCGGAGAGGCACCGGACCTGGCGAAGAAGGTGTGCACGCGCTTCGAGTCCGACCGGCATGCGTTGATCGCAACGCTGCGCAAGGACGGCTCACCGCGGATCAGCGGTGTCGAGCCGGACATCGCCGACGGTGAACTGTGGATCGGCATGATGGTCGGCTCGGCCAAGTCGCGTGATCTCCAACGGGACGGCCGATTCGCGCTGCACAACGCGACGACCGCTGCCG
The DNA here is from genome assembly GCA_036008865.1 of Pseudonocardiaceae bacterium. Taxonomy (GTDB): domain Bacteria; phylum Actinomycetota; class Actinomycetes; order Mycobacteriales; family Pseudonocardiaceae; genus DASYMV01. Next base: position 5,883 of record DASYMV010000088.1, read on the forward strand.
GGATGTCCAGCGGTGACGCCAAGATCAGCGGGCGCGCCGAGTTCGTCACCGACGAGGACGTGATCGGCGCATACCTGCGGAAGTTGTTCGAGCGCACCGGGTGGCAGCCGCCGAACGGTGTGGACCTGTTCCGGGCGGAGCCGGCCGAGGCGGTCACGATCTCGGTGGAGGGCGACGAGATGGTGATCGAGTCCTGGCGCGAGGGAGAAGGGGTTCGTCGTCGTGCGCGTACCTGACTTGCGGGACGAGGTCGCTGTCGTCGCCGGTGCGACTCGAGGGGCGGGCCGGGCGATCGCGGTCGAGCTGGG
>DASYMV010000089.1:0-2698 GCA_036008865.1 Pseudonocardiaceae bacterium
CCGCGGGTCCAACGGCTACGACTCGGTCGAGCGCGTCAAGCTGATGAAGCTCATCTGGGACTCCATCGGCAGCGAGTTCGGTGGACGCCACGAGCTGTACGAGCGGAACTACTCCGGAAACCACGAGGGCGTCCGTGCGGAGTTGCTGTTCACCGCGCAGGCCTCCGGTGCCGCCGATGCCATGAAGGGCTTCGCCGAGCAGTGCATGGCGGAGTACGACCTCAACGGCTGGACCGCACCCGACCTGATCAATCCGGACGACGTCAGCTTCCACCGCCGCTCCAGGTGAGGTGGAAGACCCGGTGCGGCCGGGGCCTCGCCCCGGCCGCACCGGCCCGTCATGCCAGTACCCGGGAGGTTCACCTCGATGGACGTCGTGGAGGAACTCGACCGGATCGGCGCGCGGCGCGTCGTCGTCGTCGTGGACCCGGCCGATCGGCACCAGCTGTGCCCGCTGCTCGACGTGATCGGGCAGAAGGTGATGGCCGTGATCGACGGTGTCACCGGCCCCGTGACGCCGGCGGACCTGTTCGCCGCGGACGAGGTGGCAGTGACGTGCGAGGCCGACGCCGCCGTGGCACTGGGCAGCAGGACCGCGGCTGACCTGGTGGAAAGCCTCACCAGGGTGTCCGGCCTTCCCGGCGTGGCGCTTGTGGATCAGTACGCTGTCCGGTCATGAAGCCAGCAGAGGACAAGGACTACGTGCAGTCCCTCGAACGTGGCCTGTCGGTCATCCTGGCATTCTCCGACCACCACCCGAAGCTGAGCCTCGCGGAGATCGCGAACCTGACCGGGCTCTCCCGGCCGACGGTGCGCCGGATCGTTCTCACGTTGGAGCGGCTCGGTTACATGACCGCCGTCGGGCGGCAGTACTCGCTGACGCCGCACGTGCTGGCGCTGGGCAACGCCTACCTGTCCTCGCTCAACCTCACCGAGGTCGCCCAACCGTTCATGGAGGAGGTCACCCGCGTCACCGGGCACACCTGCTCGCTGGCGACGCTGGACCACGAGGACGCGGTGTTCATCGCGAGGGTTCCCGCCCGGCAGGTCATGCGGATGACGTTGACGACGGGTACCAGGCTGCCCGCGTACGCCACCTCGATGGGCCGCGTCCTGCTGGCCAACCTGCGTGACACGGAGATCGACGCCTTCCTGCAGAAGGCATCGATGCCCCAGCTCACCGCGCGGACGATCACCGACCCGGACCGGCTGCGCGAAGTGCTCCTCGACGTGCGCGAACGCGGTTGGGCGTTGGTCGACCAGGAGTTCGAGGAGGGAGTCCGGTCGTTCTCCGCGCCGATCCGAGAGGCGGCCGGTCGCGTCATAGCCACGCTCAGCATGTCCGTCCCGGCCAGGTCGGTGAGCCTCGAGTCGATCAACGCCGACCTCCTGCCGGTCGTTCGCGAGGCGGCGCACGAGATCAGCGAGCAACTGGGCGCCGGATACCACTGACAAGAGGCCGGCGGCCCCGGTCGCGTGCAGGCGGAACGCGTCCGTCCCGCGCGCACGGCCACCACCCGCGCGACAATGCCTTCCACCAGGAGTGGGAGGCAGATCAGCAAGGACCGAGCGGATGAACCGGAACCGTGCTGAAGGGCGCGCTGATGAATCACACCTTCGACGAGATCATGACGGTGACCGCCGCACGCACGTTGCGCGACGGCGTGGTGTGCTTCGTCGGGATCGGTCTGCCCAGCGCTGCGGCCAATCTCGCTCGCGCGACGCACGCGCCGAACTGCGTGCTGATCTACGAGTCCGGCACGATCGGTACCCGACCGCAGGTCCTGCCGCTGTCCATCGGGGACGGTGAGCTCGCCGACACCGCGGATGCACTGGTGTCCGTGCCGGAGATCTTCAACTACTGGTTGCAGGCAGGCAGGGTGGACGTGGGGTTCCTCGGCGCCGCGCAGCTCGATCGGTACGCGAACATCAACACCACCGTCATCGGCCAGTACGACAGTCCGAAGATCCGGCTGCCGGGAGCGGGCGGCGCCCCTGAGATCGCCACGTCCGCGCGCGAGGTCGTCGTGACGCTGCGGCACAACCCTCGCGCTTTCGTGGAGAAGCTGTCGTTCGTCACCTCGGTCGGCCACCACCGCGGCGGCGACTCGCGTGCCGAACTCGGTTGCACCGGCGCGGGTCCGAGCGTGGTGATCACCGATATCGGGGTGTTGCGACCCGACCCCCGCAGCAAGGAGCTGACCCTGGTCGCGGTTCATCCGGGTGTCACCGTCGAGCAGGTGCGCGAGGCGACCGGCTGGGACCTCCTGGTCGCCGAGGACCTGCGGACCACCGAGCCACCCACCGAGCACGAGCTGACCGTCTTGCGGGACCTGAAGCACCGCACCGCTGTCGCGCACGGGAAGGCGTCGTGAGGGCGTTCCGCTACGAGGCCCTGCCCTGCCGGGTGATGTTCGGTGCTGGGTCCAGCAGGCGGGATCTCGCGGACGAGGTGAACGGCGAGCGGGTGCTGCTCATCGCGACGAAGCGCGCCGAACCTCTGACGCGCGAACTGGCCGCGCCCCTGGGAGATCGCGTCGCCGGGGTCTTCACCGACGTGCGGGAGCACGTGCCCGGCGAAGTGGCAGAGGCGGCGAGGGCGATGGCGGACGACGTGAGCGCGGACTGCCTGCTCGCCGTCGGCGGAGGCTCCACGATCGGCACGGCGAAGATCATCACGCTCAACCGGCCGATGCCG
>DASYMV010000090.1:0-2317 GCA_036008865.1 Pseudonocardiaceae bacterium
AGCCCAGCACCATGCCGTTGTCGATGTCCTCCGCCGAGGCGAATCCCGACTCGAGCATCCTGATCGATGAGAGCAGGTAGGGGATCAGCAGGGCGTTCACCACGAAACCCGCCCGGTCCTGGGACCGGATGACCTCCTTGCCCAGCACGCCGGTCACGAACGCCTCGGCGCGGTTGCGGGTCTCCTCCCCGGTCAGCAGCGATGGCACCAGTTCGACGAGCTTCAGCACCGGAACCGGGTTGAAGAAGTGCACGCCGATGACCTGCTCCGGCCGGCTCGTGGCCATGCCCAGCTTCATGATCGGGATGGACGAGGTGTTCGAGGCGAAGATCGCATGCCGGTCCTCGACGACCTTGTCCAACTCCGTGAACACGTCGGTCTTGATCTGCTCGTTCTCCGCGACGGCCTCGACGACCATGTTGCGGTCGGCGAAGTCGGCCAGATCGGTGGTGAACCGCATTCGTTCCAATGCGGCCTCGCGGTCCTCGGCCGACAGCTTGCCGTGGCGCACACCGCGGCCCAGCGATGAGGCGATGCGGTCCTTGGCGGCCTTGGTGGCGTCGGCGTTGACCTCCGCCACCAGCACGTCCAGACCGGCGCGTGCGCACACCTCGGCGATACCGGATCCCATCAGACCGGAACCAACCACTCCCACACGTTGAATGTCACTCACACCCCAATACTCGCAGGCGAGTCGCGTGGCCGGCGTCCGCAGGGCTGCGCAGTCCTGCGGACGCCGGCCCGCCTCAGTCCGTTGACACCAGCGCGGCCGGTGTGTAGCAATGATCTCAATGGTTCCCGTATAGACCTTTGAGGGCGAGTGCCGGGAGGAACCGAGATGGCCTACGGCGAGGGCTTGCTGACCGTCGAACAACTTCGCACGCTTGTGGACGAGCGCGTCATCGACACGGTGCTGGTCGCGATCGTCGACATGCAGGGACGGCTGCAGGGCAAGCGCTGCGCCGCGCCGTACTTCCTCTCCGAGGTGCTGTCCCACGCCGCCGAGGGCTGCAACTACCTGCTCGCCGTCGACGTCGACATGAACACCGTCGGCGGCTACGAGATGTCGTCCTGGGACCGCGGCTACGGCGACTTCGTCATGCGACCGGACCTGAGCACGCTGCGGCGCGTGCCCTGGCAGGACAGCACCGCCATGGTGCTGTGCGACGTGCAGTGGGAGGACGGCGAACCGGTCGCCGCCTCACCACGGCAGGTGCTGCGCCGCCAGCTCGACCGGCTGGCCGAGCGCGGCCTGCGGGCCTTCGTCGGCACCGAGCTCGAGTTCATCGTCTTCAACGACACCTACGAACAGGCCTGGGACCGCGGCTACCGCGGCCTCACTCCCGCCAACCAGTACAACGTCGACTACTCCCTGTTGGGCACCGCCCGCATCGAGCCCCTCCTGCGCGAGATCCGCAACGGCATGGCCGGCGCGGGCATGGAGGTCGAGTCCGCCAAGGGCGAGTGCAACCCCGGCCAGCACGAGATCGCGTTCCGCTACGCCGAAGCCCTGCGAACGTGTGACAACCACAGCATCTACAAGACGGGCGCCAAGGAGATCGCCGCGCACCACGGCAAGAGCCTGACGTTCATGGCGAAGTACAACGAGCGCGAGGGAAACTCCTGCCACATCCACCTGAGTCTGCGCACGGCCGGCGGTGAGCCGGCCTTCGCGGGCGACCGGCCGCACGGCTTCTCCCCGCTGATGGAACACTTCCTCGCCGGGCAGCTCGCGGCGTTGCAGGAGTTGACCTACTTCCTCGCGCCGAACGTCAACTCCTACAAGCGGTTCGTGCCGGGCAGCTTCGCGCCGACCGCGGTGGCGTGGGGCCGGGACAACCGCACCTGCTCGCTCCGCGTGGTCGGTCACGGGGAGTCGCTCCGGTTCGAAAACCGCGTGCCCGGTGGTGACGTGAACCCCTACCTCGCGGTGGCCGCGCTGATCGCCGCGGGCCTGCACGGCATCGAGAACGAACTGGAGCTGGAAGACCCGTTCACCGGCAACGCCTACAACTCCGGCCGCGCCACGGTGCCGACCACGCTGCCCGAAGCCGCGGCGGCGCTGGCCGGCAGTGAGCTGGCGCGGGCGGCCTTCGGAGAAGACGTCGTCGAGCACTACCTGAACGCGGCGAAGATCGAGGTGGACGCGTACAACGCCGCCGTCACCGACTGGGAGCGGGTTCGTGGCTTCGAGCGCCTCTAAACCTGTCATCGGGCTGACCACCTACCTCGAGCCCGCGAAGTTCCTCGTGTGGGAGACCGAAGCCGCGCTGCTGCACCGCGTCTACGTCGACTGCGTCGTCGCCGCGGGCGGCAT
>DASYMV010000091.1:0-5778 GCA_036008865.1 Pseudonocardiaceae bacterium
CTCTACTGCGACGAGGGCTCCCACTGGGACATCACGTACTACTGACGCGAGCGAGATCCGCTGCTGACAGGTGAGCCGCGCGGGTGATCCCACCCGCGCGGCTATTGTCTGCCGCCGTGAGCGTGAACCTCCCCGATGCGGGGCCCACCTCGGCGCGCGGGTGCCGGACGAACGCATGCGCGTGCTCCGACGAGCGCGTCGTGCTCCTGTCGCTGCGAGGCGCGGGAGCGGCCGCCCACCTGCGGCGGTCACTCAGTGAGAGGTCGACATGATCCGGCGGCTCAGCACGGCAGACCGGCTCACCGACAAGCCCGATCACTCGCTGGTCGGTGTCATCAGGATGCCGGACGTGGTGCAGAGCCCGGTCCGGTCGATCGTCAAGCGCGTCATCGGAGCGTTCGCCGCGCTCGTGGCGGCTGTGCTGATCGTCTACCTGGACCGCGACGGCTACCGCGACGTCAACGGCGACGGACTGTCGTTGCTGGACTGCGTCTACTACGCGACCGTGTCGCTGTCCACGACCGGTTACGGTGACATCGCGCCGGCGAGTGCTTCCGCCCGCCTGGTGAACGTCGTGGTGATCACGCCGCTGCGGGTGCTCTTCCTCATCGTGCTGGTCGGCACGACCCTCGAGGTGCTCACCGAGCGCTCCCGGCAGGCGTTTCGCATTCAGAAATGGAGGTCGAAGGTGCGGGACCACGTTGTCGTCATCGGATACGGGACGAAGGGACGATCCGCGGTCAGCGCCCTGCTCGGCGACGGTGTCGCCCCCGGCGCCATCGTCGTGGTGGACACCGCCCAGGAAGCGCTGGAAGCGGCGTCCGCAATCGGCCTGGTGACTGTGCACGGCTCCGGCACGCGCAACGACGTGCTGCGGGTGGCGGGCGTGCCGCAGGCACGGGCGGTCGTCGTGGCCGCGAACCGGGACGACACGTCGGTGCTGGTCACGCTGACCGCACGGGAGCTCGCGCCGAAGGCGCAGATCGTGGCGTCGGTGCGGGAGCGGGAGAACGAGCACCTGCTGCGGCAATCGGGCGCGGACTCCGTGGTGGTCTCCAGCGAGACGGCGGGCCGTCTGCTGGGCATGGCCACCGCCACGCCGTCGGTGGTCGACATGGTCGAGGACCTCCTCACCCCGGACGCGGGCCTCACGATCACCGAGCGCGACGTCGAGGCGGCCGAGATAGGCGGCTCGCCCAGGCACCTCCCCGACATCGTGCTCGGTGTGGTCCGCGACGGGACGCTCTACCGCGTCGACGCTCCCGAGGCCGACGCGATCGAGGCCGGTGACCGGCTGCTTTACGTCAGGAAGGTCACACCCGCCGGCGAGGACTGAGCGGGTGGCCGACTCGGGCCGTTGGTCCGCTCTGTGACTTAAGTCCTTCACGGTCAAGGCCGAAGGTCCCTGCGCCAGACGGTGCAACTCGCGTAGAAACACCCAGGTGAACCTTGGCGGGCGTCGCTCTGCGTAGCACTTCAGCAGTGCCGAGCGACGTGTGTCGCACAATCGCCGTTACCTGGAGACGCGATGACCGTGAGTCTGAACGACGTACTGGCCCTCACGACCCGCCTCGTTCAAGTCTGTCCGTCCTGCGAGACCGGACAGCACCAGTACGACAAGGTGGAGGAGGAGCGGTTCGACCAGCCCGAGCTGACCCTTCGACGCCAGCCCTGTTCCTGTTCCGAATGCCTGCGCTGTCCCGGCGGTGAGGTGACGGTGGTACCCCGCCAGAGCCGTCCCGGGAGGCATCGGGCTGATCGGTGAGCCTCGCCGCGACCGCACGTGAGTGGCTGCCACGATCACTGATGTGCGGTCGCGGGCAGCACGATGCGGAAGGCTGCCCCGGCTTGATCGAACTCGGGTGACACGCAGCTCAGCTCACCGCCGTGAGCGCGCACGACGCCGCGCGCGATGGCCAGGCCCAGGCCGGAGCCACCGGAACGGCGGTCACGCGCGTCGTCCAGCCGGACCAGCCGGTCGAAGATCCGCTCGCGGTCTGCTTCGGGTACGCCCGGTCCGTTGTCCGAGACGACGAGCTCGGCCCACCCCGCGGCCACACCGACTCGCAAGCGGACCCTGCCCTGCGGCCCGGTCGCCTGTCGCGCGTTGTCGGTCAGGTTCGCGAGCACCTGCGCGAGGCGTTGCGGGTCGCCGGTCACCACCACGGGCGTGCCCTCGACCCCGATGTCGAGGGCGGGCGCGAGCAGCGCGCCGCGCGTCACCTCCGCTTCGGCGAGGGTCAGCAGGTCAACGGGCTCGTGGTGCAGCTCCAGCCCCGCGTCGATGCGTGCGAGCGAGAGCAGGTCGTCCACCAGCCGGCCGGCCCGGCGGGACTCGCGCACCAGCAGGAGGTTCATCCGCTCCCGCTCCTCGACGCTCGACTCGTCGACGCCCGCCTGCATGAGCGCCTCCGCCACTGCCTGCACACCGGCGATCGGTGTTCGCAGTTCATGGGCTGCGTCCGCGACGAAACGCTTGGTGCGCTCCTCCGACGCTCGCGACGCCGCTTCAGCACCCTCGAGCGAGTCGAGCATGTCGTCGAACGCCGCCGCCGTGCGTCCCAGTTCGTTGTTCCTGCGGGACGGGTTCAGCCGGTATCCCCGGTCACCGCCCGCGATCGACCGCGCCAGCGTCGTCATCGTGTCCAACGGAGCCAGCGCCCGTCTCACCACCCAGACGAGCGCCACCGCGGTCACGGCGAGAGCACCGAGGCCGACCGCCACCAGCACGTTCCTCAGCCGCACCTGCGCCGCGGAGAGCACCGAGGTGTCCGCGTACAGGGTGATCGTGGAGCCGTCGGCCAGCCCGCGGCTGAGCTCCTTGGAGAAGTTGCCGTCCGGCCCACGCCCGTAGGTCGTGCCGTCGGCGGCGATCACCTTGACGCGCACGCCGCGCCCTTCGACGCGGTTCACCAGCTCCGCGCCCCGCACCCGCTGACGGACCAGCTGTGCGGCGGTGCGCGACTTGTCGACCATCACCGCGTCGATGTCGCGCTGAGACTGCGCGGCGAACAGCGCGTCGACGAGGAACACCAGTCCGATGAGCACCACGGCCAGCACGAGGATCGCCGACAGCGTCACCCGGCGACGCAACGACACGGTGTGCAGGCTCATTGCTCCTCGGCTCGCAACACGTAACCCAGGCCGCGGACGGTGTGCACCAGCCGCGGCCCGTGCTCTTCGAGCTTGCGGCGCAGGGCGCTGACGTGGACCTCGACCAGGTTCGGGTCGTAGTCCTCGTAGCCCCACACCGCCGTCAGGATCTGCGTCTTGCCGACCACCCGGCCACGTTGCGCGGCGAGGTAGCGCAGCAGCCGCAGTTCGGTCGCCGTCAGGTCGATCTGTGACTCCCCGCGCAGGACGACACCGGAGTCGGCGTCGACGACGAGATCGCTGATCTGCACCGTCGACGGCGTCCGGCCGAGCCTGCGCAGCACGGCGCTGACCCTGGCCACGAGTTCGGCCAGTACGAAGGGCTTGACGAGGTAGTCGTCCGCGCCCCGGTCCAGGCCGCGCAGCCGGTCCGACACCCCGTCCCGTGCGGTCAGCATGACCACTCCGGCGCTGCTGGCCCGCCGGACGACTTCGAGCAGCATGAAGCCGTCACGGCCGGGCAGCATCACGTCGAGCACCACCAGGTCCGGCCGGAACCGCGCGAGGTCGTTCTCCAGCTCCCGGCCGTCCGCGCGCAGCTGCACCTGGTATCCGGCGTCGCGCAGCGCGGAGCCGACTGCGGCGCCGATGGCCTCGGCGTCCTCGATCACCAGCACTCTCGCAGCCGTCGACACGGCACCCATTGTGCGGTCTGTTCGTCGGTGGAGGTGCACGGACCCGCAAGGCCTTCAGCCTCCGCTCAGCCAGCAGCGGGGCGAGCGGGGTGGCGAGCACGGTTCCGGTGGTGAGGTCGACGTGGTGGACCAGCCGCTCACGGCGGGCTGACGCCATCGCCACACCCCAACGACAACGGGTGCCCGCATCTGCCACCATCCACGGGTGGCGGTACGGCGTGGCCCCGTTGGATGGGTGCTGGTCCTGCTGGTCGTCGGGCTGGTGGGAGTCGGAACAGCGGTCGCCGTGTGGTGGCCGCTGTTCGGCGACGCGGGTTCCGCCGAAGGGCAGCGGGTCACCGCCGAGGTCGTCAAGTCCGCGTCGTGCGGCGGCGCGGCTGCGGCCAACGACACGGTCGAGTTCAAGGTCGGCGACAAGACCGGGCAGGCGAAGCTCGACGGTTGCGGGCACCGCCAGGGCGAGACCTTCGAGGTCATCGTTCCCGCCGGCAACACCGGCGACGTGGTGGTGCAGATGGCCTCCGCCGTTCCGCAGGGCCCGTCGATGGAGACCAGGCTGACCGCGTTGCTGCTGTGCCTGAGCGCGCTGGCCGGGGGTCTGTACTCGTTCCTGGTCCGGCGTGCCCCGTTGCCGACGCTCGGAGCGGGGAAGGCGCCAGGTCAGCTGACCGCATCGGACACGGCGGCGTAGGTGCTGCGCTACGCGGGCGTGCTCGGCGAGACCGAGCGGTGGCTTGCCATCACTCGCCGGCCTGCGGTCGGACGCCGACGGCACACCGGGCCCGTACCGGTTCGCCGAAGCCGAGCACACCGGTGATCCCGGGCGGTTCGCCCGCCGCTTCCCGTCGTTCCTCGGAGCCCTCGACGGCGTGCTCGCGCAGGCCGGGCACCTCCGCTCGCTGAGAGGCCAGAACCCGTAGGCTTTCTGTCATGGCCGCACCCGAACTGAACAGGTTCACGCTTTCCAACGGCCTGCGGGTGGTGCTCTCCCCCGACCCCAGCGCACCGGTTGTCGGGGTGAGCGTGCACTACGACGTGGGCTTCCGTTCCGAGCCGGAGGGGCGCACGGGCTTCGCGCACCTGTTCGAGCATCTGATGTTCCAGGGCAGCGAGAGCCTGGAGAAACTGGCGCACTTCCGCCACGTGCAGTCCTCGGGCGGCACGTTCAACGGCTCGACGCACCCGGACTACACGGACTACTACCAGGTCCTGCCGTCGGCGGCGCTGGAACGCGCGCTCTTCCTCGAGGCCGACCGGATGCGTGCCCCCAAGATCACCGAGGAGAACCTCCGCAACCAGATCGACGTGGTGAAGGAGGAGATCCGGCTCAACGTGCTGAACCGGCCGTACGGCGGCTTCCCGTGGATCCTGCTCCCGCCGGTGCTGTTCGAAACGTTCCCCAACGCGCACAACGGTTACGGTGACTTCACGGATCTCGAGAACGCCACCGTCGAGGACTGTGCGGCGTTCTTCGACACCTTCTACGCTCCCGGCAACGCGGTGCTCACCGTCGCGGGTGACTTCGACCCCGCACGGGCGCGCGAGCTGGTGGACGAGCACTTCGGTGACGTTCCCGCGCGGCCGGTGCCGCCGCGCCCGTCGTTCTCCGAACCACCACCGCAGGGCGAGAAGCGCGCCGAGCACACCGACCCGCACGCGCCGATGCCGGCGTTCGCGATCGGCTACCGCGTGCCGGATCCCGTCGCCGAGCTGGACTCCTACCTCGCCTATCTCGTGCTGGCCGGTGTGCTGACCGACGGCGACAGCTCGCGACTGCAGCAGCGCCTGGTGCACCGTGAGGCCCTCGTGGTCGACGTGGGCGCGGGATGCGGCCTCTTCGGCCCGCTGGAGGCGCGAGACCCGGACACCTTCAGCATCACCGCGATCCACTCGCCCGAGGTGTCGCGTGACCGCGTGCTGAGCGCGATCGACGAGGAGCTGGAGCGCCTCGCGGAGCAGCCTCCGAGCGACGAGGAACTGCAGAAGGTCA
>DASYMV010000092.1:0-2544 GCA_036008865.1 Pseudonocardiaceae bacterium
ACTCACCTCTCGTGACACATGCGCGTCACCGGGGCATGATCCGGCGTTCACGCACGTTGGGCACAGTGACTTGGAACGATCGAATGAGGAGGACCGATGAGCACCCTGCGCCGTATCGCCCGCACCATCGACGCCCACACCCTGTGGGCCTTCAACCCCCACTCGCAGCTGAGCAAGCGCCGCTGAGCCGCACTCTGGGCCCATCTGAGGCTGGGCCTGCTACCGCAGCCGGACCACCAGCTCGGTGGTGCCGAGACCGTGGCCCCCGTCGGCCACGACCAGGCGACCACGAGCGGTGTCGAGGATGCGGTGACCGGCTGCGTGACCGTCCACGAGCACCGAGGCCACCCGTGCCCCGGGGGGAAGCACGGCACCGATGCGGAGCTGCCACCGCCCGCTCTGACGTACGACGGTCCGCAGCCGGTTCTCGGTCCGGCTGGCGCTCACCCCCACGACACCGGAGCCCAGTCGGATGTGCCGTCCCGAGACCTTCTTCTGGCCCGCCGGCACCTGCGGCACCACGCTCAGCTTGTTGCGCCCCAGGTCGGGTGAGACCCCGAGCTGGTAGTGCACGACCGGCCAGAGGATCCCGTAGGCGCCCCACGCCTGTAGCACCATCGACCGCTCGGTGAACCGCTTCGCCATGTTGCTGCCGAAGTCGGGTGACGGAGCGATCTCCGGCATCGCGCCGGGAAGCTCCCACACCGCTCGGTCGAGCTGGACTCGCGCGTTGCCGGTCGTGTAGCGCCGGAGCTGGCCGGCACCCATCCGTCCGAGCGCGGCCTCGGCGACCGCCATGATCGAGGTGTTCAGGGTGAACACCGATCGCTCGGACTGCACCGAGGAAGTCGCGCCGTCGCATGTGGCTCCCCGGTTGCCGCCCTCGGCCGTGGTGGCGCCGGTACCGGTGTGGAAGAGCCCGAACTCGCCGGTGTAGCAGCGCTCCTCGCGCTTCTCCACCAGCGCCCGTGCGTGCGCGAGCGGGGCCAGCGGACCGTCCGTCTGACCCGGCCGCTCGAGCTCCACCTCGGCGGGCGTCACCCCGATCCAGTGCCGCTGGAAGACCCGGGTGTTGCCGGGGTCGTCGAGCGAGTCGGCATATTGCTGGGTCTCGGAGCCGTTCCACCAGGCCCGGTCGAAGCGGCTCTCCAGGTCAGTCGCCCTGGCGGTCGCCCAGCGGCGGGTCGCGCCGTCGCCCACGCTGTCGGCCAGATCGGCGAGGTCACGCAGGCCCCGGATCGTGTAGACCGCGTTGTCCAGCTTCTCCTCCCCCATCCCCGGACGCTCGACGTTGCCAAGGCCCTCGGGCCAGCCGTCACCGTCGGCGTCGAGCTCGCGGAAGATGTAGTGCAGGTTGCGCACCGCGAAGTCGTACATCTCGTCACGGAAGGCGTCGTCACCCGTCCACCGCCACACCAGCGCCACGCTCGAGGGGAACTTGGCGGTCTCGTCGGTGTTGCCCGGGTCATCGTTCGCACCGAAGTAGACCTGGCCGTCCGGCGTGACCTCGTGCACGACCTTCCCGCTCTGGCCGTTGGCCACGATGCTCACGTCGCGCAGCGCGCGCAGGTGGCTCTTGATGGTGTCGAACTGACCGCTGGCGACTGCCGCGAAACCGGTGTACTCGCCGTCGGTGGCGAACAGCCACGGGTAGTCGGGGAAGCCGGCGCCGTACCATCTGGCCCTGGCCACCGAGCCCACCGGCGGTGGGTAGTTCTTCCCTGCGTTGGTGGGCCGCACCTGCAGGTTGCGGGACTCCTGCACCGATTCGGCGAGGTTCTGCTTGCTCCACAAAATGCTGCGCTGCAGCAGCCGGTCACCGGGCAGCCTCACCCGGGTGTTGCGGTCGATGTCGCGGCGCGCCATCACCTTCGCGCGCAGCAGCGCCGCGGGGTTCGCAAGCGCGGCGTCGAGAGCCGAGTTGGCCTGCGCGAGTCCCTGGTCGGACCCCGCGATCGAGAACCAGAGCGTGCGCCCGCCCTTGGGGACCCGGACGTCGTACTGCAGCTGGCCGCCGGTGCCCTTGCCGTACGCCGTGTCGTCACAGCGATCGGGCTGCTCGGTCGTGCCCGGCCCGGAGGCGGGGCAGATCTTCTTGCCCTGAGGGCCGCGGTGGTCCGGGCCCAGCGAGCTCGCCTTCGGTGTCAGCCTGGATCCGACGACGGCGGCGTAGTCGTGCGGCTCGGCGTTGTCGACGGACGGCTTGCCCTGCTCGCGGAACACAAGCCTGCCGTTGGCGACGCGGCCGGTGTCCTGGAGGTTGTACGTCGTCTGGCTCGGCGTGGTCTCACCCCAGGGATAGGCCTTCATCAGCTCGGAGTGGGCATCGACCGCGAGCCGTATGGTTCTCGCCTTGCGGCTGTGGAGTCGGAGTCCCACCAGGCCGGCGCGCAGGCCGTCCGGCGCGAAGTCGGTGCGGGTGATCCGGACACCGTCGTGGGTGCCCAGGTGCATCCGCTGGTAGCCCCAGCCGCTGGTGTACCTCCTCGAGGCCAACCACTGGTCTCCGGCCTTGAACCAGATCCCGTCGAGCAGCTTGATCGG
>DASYMV010000093.1:0-4481 GCA_036008865.1 Pseudonocardiaceae bacterium
TCCGCGCGTCGCGGTGGAAGAACGGCGTGTAGATGAGAACGGTCGTACCACTGGGGTGGTTCACACCGCGCCACGTCGTGTCGGTCGTGGTCTCACGCAGAATCATCGGCGTGGTCGGCCACAGCCGCACCGACTCGAGCGCGCACGCTCGCAGGAAGTCGAGTGTCTGCGGCTGGGACAGGTCGGCAGCGGCCAGTTCTTCGCGCGCCCGTTCGACGTGTTCGGGGTGCGCCGCGAGCAACCCCAGCGCGCGGTAGGTGACGATGCCGGCGGCCTCGAACGCGAACAGCCAGTGCGGCACCTGACCGTGGGAGTCGACGTCCGGCGAGGCGTGCGTGTCCGCCAGCGCGTGCGCGAGGCTGCCGTCGTCGGCCCGGTCGAGGTGCGCGTCCAGGCGGCGCTGAAAGCGCCGCCTGAGGGCAGTGCGCTTCTGGCGCAGGAAGGCCCAGTTCGCGTCGGCGCGCAACGCCGCAAGATCGTTGATGAGAGCGTGGTCGTCGCGGGCGGCGTCTCCCAGCGTGATCCGCCGGACGGCGCGCCACCAACCCTGCGTGAAGTCGCCCCAGGTGAATCGTCCGTTGTGGACCGCGTGTCGCAGAACAAGATCGGTCTCGTCGCGGACGACGCCGACGATCGACGGTGCGAGTGCGTGCGTCCGGCGGTCGGGTTGAAGGACGGCCTCGTTGACGTGCCTGCGGCGGAGCCTGATCTCTCCGCTGGAGACGAGCACTCCGTGCGGTTGGAAGTGCCCGAGCGCCGCAACCTTCTCCCGCGACGCGAGCGCGAACGGCTCCGGCGAGTCGGCGAGCACGTGGTCGACGTCGTCCGGCGACAGCAACAGCACGACGTTGCGACCTGCCACCCTCAGCGGCAACGGCGCCGAACCCCACCGCGCCCGCAGCCGTTGCAGGGTGGCGATCGCGGCAGCATCGGTCTGCCACTTCTGCGCCAGGGACATCGCCGCGGGGCGACGCATGATCACCCCACCCGCGACGGTGGGCAGCACGACCTTCCCCGCCACGCGCAGGGTGTCGGCCAGCGATGCGCGACGCCCGTCCGACCCCGTCATCCTGGCTCCCGCGGCGCTCGTGTTCGTCCTCACCGCACTGGAGTGGTCTTCGTGGCGGCGAGGCAAACATCGACAGCACGACCACTACCCTGCGTGACAAGCACTCCACAGTGGATGTGTCAGCGTGCGCTTGAGGTCGCCCGAACGGCTCACCGGTGTTCTCATTGGAATTCCGGCCGGCACACCCGACTCAGCACGGCCGGCACAGCGGTCCCAGCGGGCCATCTCGGATCGAGGCTAGGAGAAGACGTTGACAGCACCGCAACGCGACGTCATCGAGATTTTGACCCACGACCACCGCGAGGTGGAACAGATGTTCGCCGAGCTGGAAGGACTGCGGGGCGCGACCGGCGACACCGAACGCACACGGCGCAAGGACCTCGTCGACCAGGTGACCATCGAGCTGGTGCGCCATGCCGTGGCCGAGGAGACGCAGGTTTACCCGGAGGTGGAGAAGAAGGTCAGTGAGGCCGAGGCCGAACGCGCCAAACGGGAGCACGCCGAGGCGGAGCAGACGCTGAAGCGGCTCGACGACATGGAACCCGACGATCCTGCGTTCGAGGAGGCGCTCGGGACGCTCATGCGAGAGATCCGCGAGCACGTCCGGGAGGAAGAGGGGCAGATGTTCCCGGACATGCGCCGGGTCTTCACGCCCGAGGAACTCGTCGAGATGGGACGGAAGGTGGAGGCGTTCAAGAAGGTCGCGCCCACGCGGCCCCACCCGGCCACGCCGAACGAGCCCGCCGCCAGGAAGGTGCTGGGCCCCGTGGCCGGCCTCTTCGACCGCATGCGTGACGCGGTGACGCATCGGGGCACCGAACGCTGACGTGGCAGCACTCCGCACGGCCGCAGGCGGAGATCGCGCCGCCACTCATCGTCCACAGAGGATTTTCGCGCGATCCGGCATTGTGGCGTTTGCCGGCCTCAGGTGGAATCAAGCGATTGACTCGCACATCACCTGACATGAATGACTTGAACGAGCAAGCAACTATTTCCGCTGGTCCGATACGGTGAATTGGATCGAATTGGTTGCGGACATCGGGTAGGCGCAACAACGCTGTACATGTGACTTCTGACTACTGGCCAGTCGTTATCGATGACCTGGGCAGGGGGAAGGACCATGCAGCGCGGCCGAAGACGTGGTGGACGCTCCGAATGGGAACGGCACCAGCAGGTGTTGCGGCGGGAGATCGCCGCTGAATGCAGGACGGGGGAGTTCGCCGCTCGCGCGGTGGAACGCCAAGCTCACCACACCACACGACATCTCGAACAGGCACGCGCGGCAGCTCAGATCTTGCTGGCGAAGAAGCAGACCCTGGCGGTGCAGGAGTTCCTTCGCGAGTTGGAGACGGTGCTCATCAGTGCGCTCGACCGGACTCCGACGTCATTCGAGAACCTGCGGCTCAACTACGTTGAAGTCCCCTTCGATCCGGGACCACTCGCGACACCTGTGGTCATGCCGGACGCGAGCGAGTTCCTGCCTGAGCAACCGCACGGTCTCGGCCGCATCCTCTCGGTGCGACACCAGCGGGATCGCAACGTCGCCAAGGAGTGGTACCTGGAAACACTGGCCGTGCGCGAACAACGCGAGCAGGACCGCCTGCGGGCGCTGGCGGCCGCGAAGTCCGCGCACGCGTTGGCGGTGGCCGAGGCACAGGCGCGTGCGCAGGCCCGCAACGCCGAGGTGACGCGTGCCAGGGCGGCGTTCGAGCAACGCGAGGTCGACGGGGTCGAGTGGTTCGTCCGGCAGGTCCTCGGCCACTCCTGCCTTCCGGCAGGGTTTCCGCGACGCTGCAAGACGACGTACCTCCTCGACACCCGTCGGCTCGTCGTCGAGGTCGAACTTCCCCCGCAGGACCTGATCCCCCCGGCGCGGGCCTACCGCTACGTCAAGGCCCGCGACGCGATCGAGCCGGTCCGCCTGCCGAAAGGGCAGATCAAGCAGCGCTACGCCGACCTGATCGCACAGAGCGCCCTGCGGAGCCTCCACGAGATCTTCTCCGCCACGCCCGCGGACGTGATCGACACGGTCGTGCTCAACGGCTGCGTCACGACGACCGACCGCGCCACGGGCAAGAAGGTCCGTTCCCATCTGCTGACCATCGACACCGATCGCACCCGCTTCACCGAACTCGTGCTGCGACATGTCGATCCGGCGGCCTGCCTGAAGCACCTCAGTGCCCTGATCTCGCCCAACCCGTTCGACCTCGAAGCGGTCGAACCTCTCATCGACTTCGACCTCGCACGCTTCCGCTTCATGGACAACCAGGAGATCGCCGCTTCGCTGGACAGCCGTCCCAACCTCCTCGACCTCTCCCCGACCGAGTTCGAGCACCTCGTCCGCGAACTGTTCGTCGCGATGGGGGCTGAGACGTGGAACACCCTTCCCTCCAAGGACGGCGGAGTCGACGCCGTGGCCGTCAGCCGCAACGTGTTCTTCGGCGGCGTGTGCCTCGTCCAGGCCAAACGGAGCACCAAGGTGATCAGGGTGCAGACCGTGCACGCGCTCACCGGCGTGATGACCGACCACAACGCCTCGACCGGTGTGCTCGTCACGACGTCCTGGTTCGGCCGGGCGAGCGAGGAGTTCGCAGCGCGCAACCGCATCAGGCTGATCAACGGTGCCGAGCTCAAGCACTTGGTGAAGGAGCACCTGCACGTCGACGTCGTGCCGGGCACGGACCCGCCCCGGCAACGCCGCAGCCAGGCCGACCGCGCATGACACCGTTGTCAGGACGACCCAGGTGTTCTCGTGCAGCTTCCCGGACTTCCTCACGGCATCCTCTCAGCGTGGCGCACCCGCGTCACGAGGTCTTCGCAGGGCACACCGTCGCCCGGACGACCTCGTTCGACGAGGCGCACGACGCCGTGTGCCGGGTCTACCTCCCCCACCGGCTCGACTTGTGGGGCCACGATCCCTGTCTCGACATGCGGCTCAACGCGGTGCAACTCGGGAACATCACCGCGGGCCATCTCCGCTACGGCCGTGACGTCCGCATCGTCACCACCGAGGCGGCGCACTGCCACGTCGACATCCCGCTGGTGGGTGCGACCGAGTCCCGCAGCGGCGGCAAGGACGTCGTGCAGTCCTCGACCCGCTGCGCGGCGGTGTTCATGCCGGGCGCACCGGCCGCCATCCGGTGGCACGCGGACTGTGAGCAGCTCTGTCTGATGATCGACCGGGATCAGCTCGAGCGGGAACTCGAGACGATGCTCGGCCGTCCGATCCCAGGACCGGTCGAGTTCGTCACGACGATGAACCTCGCCGGAAACGGGGGTCGCCGGTGGCTGGAGTCGGTCGCGCTGTTCAAGCGCGAGTTCGAGGGACCCCCGGTGCTGTCGCAACACCCTCTCGCGGCACGCACCCTCGAACGCCTGCTCATCGACGGTCTGCTGCTCGTCCAACCGCACA
>DASYMV010000094.1:0-10021 GCA_036008865.1 Pseudonocardiaceae bacterium
GGCCTGCTGCAGCAGTGCGACACCCCGCGTGCGCTGTACGACAAGCCCGCCAACGCCTTCGTCGCCGGCTTCATCGGCTCGCCCGCCATGAACCTCAAGACCGTGCCACTGACCTCGGAGGGCGCCAAGCTCGACGGCGTCGTCGTGCCGTTGCCGCGCACCGCGCTCGACGTGGCATCCGGCGAAGGCCTGTCCGAGGTGGCCTTCGGCATCCGCCCCGAGGCTCTGGGCATCGTCGGTGTCGAGGACCAGGGCATGGACATGACCGTCGAGCTGGTCGAGGAGCTCGGCGCGGACGCACTGGTCCACGGCGCGGTGCGCATCGGCGAGGAGTCGGAGCGGTTCGTGGTTCGCGTCGACGGTCGCACCCCGCCCTCGCTCGGCCAGCAGGTCAAGGTCGCCGTGCGCGACGCCAGCGAGATCCACCTGTTCCACCCGGAGACGGGCGCGCGCCTCGAGGCCTGACCCGTCCTGTTGCGCCGTCAAGGCCACCTTGCCGCGGCAAGGTGGCCTTGACGGCATTCGGGCGTGATCAGTCGTACACCCGGTCGGTGGACAGAACGGTGGCGGAGCGTTCTAAGATGAACTCGACAACGGTTTCCATTACTTGATCGCCGGCCTTTCGAGAGGTGCCTTGATGACTCTCCGCTGTACACGGATCAGCGCGGCGTTCGCCGGTCTCGCCGTGGTGACGCTCAGCCTGGCCGCTTGCGGCGGGGGTGGCGGATCGGCGACAGCGAGCGACAAGATCAAGACGGTGGCGTCGACGAACGTCTGGGGCAGCGTGATCAAGGCCGTCGGCGGCGACGCGGTCGACGTGCACTCGATCATCGACGACCCGTCGGCCGACCCGCACTCCTACGAGAGCAAGCCGGCTGACGTGACCGCGCTCGACAACGCTGAGCTCGCGATCTACAACGGTGGCGGCTACGACGACTTCTTCACCAAGCTCCTGGCCGACTCCGGGAAGGACGCCAAGAAGATCGAGGCGTTCGGCCTGTCCGGCAAGGGCGGTGGTGACCACGGCATCGCGTCCGGCGAGCCGGATCCGAGCGGTGGCGCGCACGGCGGTGTCAACGAGCACGTCTGGTACGACCTGCCCACCGTGAAAAAGGTCGCGGACAAGGCGGCTGAGGAACTGTCCGCCATCGCACCGGCCAAGAAGGACACCTTCACGGCGAACGCGAAGGACTTCGACTCCAAGATCGACACGCTGCTCACCGGTGCGCGGAAGATCGGCACCGATCACTCCGGCAGCAAGGTCGTCGTGACCGAGCCCGTGCCGCACTACCTGCTCGAGACCGCCGGCGTCGAGGACGTCACCCCAGCCGAGTTCAGCAAGGCGATCGAGGAGCAGCACGACGTCCCCGCCGCCGCGCTCGCGCAGACCAACGACCTGATCACCAACAAGCAGGTGGTCGCGTTGGTCAACAATTCGCAGACCGAGAACGGCGTCACCAGGCAACTCCTCGACAAGGCCGGGGCGGCGGGCGTGCCCGTCGTGGGCGTGACCGAGACGTTGCCGCAGGACGCCTCCGGCTACGTTGACTGGATGACCAAGCAGGTCGACTCGCTGTCCAGCGCAATTGGGAAGAAATGACAGCTCATCAGACTGCCGAGGCAGCTCGGTCGGACCGCCCCGTGCAGCGACGCGGCGCGGTCTCGCTGCGGGATGCCCAGCTCTCCTACGGACGGCGCGTGCTCTGGGACGGCCTCGACCTCGACGTGCAGCCCGGCGAGTTCCTCGCCGTGCTCGGCCCGAACGGCTCGGGCAAGACGAGCCTGATGCGGGTGCTGCTCGGGCTCCAGCCGTTGTCCGCAGGCACGGTCGAGGTCACGGGCAAGCCACCAGGGCGGGGCGACCGCCGCATCGGCTACATCCCGCAGCAACGGTCGATCGACCCGACGCTCACCCTGCGCGGACGAGACCTCGTCGGGCTCGGCCTGGACGGGCACCGGTGGGGGCTGGGTCTGGTTCACCGCAAGGAGCGCCGGGCGCGCGTCGACGAGGTGCTCGCCGCCGTGGGTGCGACCGAGTACGCCGACGCGCCGATCGGGTTGCTGTCCGGCGGTGAGCAGCAGCGGCTTCGAGTGGCGCAGGCGCTCGTCGGCGATCCACGGGTGCTGCTGTGCGACGAACCGCTGCTGTCCCTGGACCTCGCCCACCAGCGGGTGGTCAGCGACCTGATCAACGCCAGGCGCCGCGCGGCCGACACGGCGGTCCTGTTCGTGACTCACGAGATCAATCCGGTGCTCCCGCTGGTGGACCGCGTGCTGTACCTGGTCAACGGCCGTTTCCGCGTCGGCACACCCGCCGAGGTGATGAACTCGCAAACGCTTTCGGAGCTCTACGGCACCGCGGTCGACGTGGTGCGGGTGCGTGACCAGATCCTCGTCGTCGGCGCGCAGGGCGCGCTGTGCGAGGAGCAACCGCACCACCTTGCAGAGGACGTGTGATGGACAAGCTCTTCGACTTCGGCCTCACCGCCGACCTGCTGAAGTACGACTTCACGCAGAACGCGCTGCTGGCGGCCGCCGTGCTCGGGCTCGTCGCGGGGGTGCTCGGTCCTCTCGTGGTGATGCGGAAGATGTCGTTCGCCGTGCACGGCACGAGCGAGCTGGCCTTCACCGGCGGAGCCGCGGCGTTGCTGCTCGGCTTCGGGGTCGGCTACGGCGCGCTGGCCGGCGCGGTCGTGGCGGCCGTGCTGCTGGGTCTGCTGGCGCAACGCGACTCCGAGCGCGACTCGGTCATCGGTGCGGTGCTGGCCTTCGGGCTCGGTATGGGCGTCCTGCTGCTGTCGCTGTACAACGGTCGTGCGGCCAACAAGTTCGGATTGCTGACGGGGCAGATCGTCGGCGTGCAGTCAGCGGACCTGTGGTTGCTGATCGGTTGCACCCTTGCGGTCCTCGTCGTCCTCGCGGTGATCTACCGGCCACTGCTCTTCGCGAGCGTCGACCCCGATGTGGCCGTCGCGCGCGGGGTGCCACTCCGCGTGCTCACTCCGGTCTTCGCCGTGCTGACGGGCGTCGCGACGGCACTCAGCGTGCAGATCGTGGGTGCCCTGCTGGTGCTGGCCTTGATGATCACACCCGCCGCGGCGGCCTGCCGGGTGACGTCGAGCCCGTTGCGCGCCACGGTCCTGGCGGTCGTGTTCGCCGAGGTCTCGGCCATGGGCGGCATCGTCCTGTCGCTCGCACCTGGCATCCCGGTGAGCGCGTTCGTCACCGCCATCTCGTTCGCGATCTACCTCGCGTGCCGGGTGTTGGGCGGGGCGCGCGTGCGCCGGATCGGTGATCGTCGTGCGGTCACCGCACCGGGTGCTTCTGAAGCTCCTGTCCCAGCCGGTCGATGATCGCCGGGTCGAGGATCGGGGGCGTCCCGTCGGACAGGACGCGTTCGACCACTTGGAGCACGATCGTTTTCTGATCCGCGAGCGTGCTGATGATCTCGTCGCGCTTCTTGTCCAGGGTCTGGTAGTGAGCCATCGACAGATCGTTGAACGCGGCGGCCAGGTACCGCCCGCACGTGACTCCGAACGAGTCGCCGAGCAGCATGGTCTTGTCGCTGATCGTCCCCGTGACGGCGTCCGAGCCGAAATGCACCGCCCGGCTGTTGTACTCGTAGTTCATCTCCTGCGTGCGGTCGTTGCGGCCGTTGGGCAGGAGCGAGTAGTACTCGCCCTTCTTCTTGCCGGTGCGAGCGAGGAGAGGGGGGAGATCGGCGTTGTCGGCCCACTCGTCGCCGATCCGGGTTTTCCAGGTTCCGGTGATGCCGGGCTTGACGTTCTCGGCGACCAGCTTGGTGAGCGCCAAGGCACCTTCGTCGGTCCAGTGCGTGTCCAGCTTGTGGTAGACGGCGTGCTGAACGGACTTCTCGGTCTCTTCGAGGCCGGCCCGCAGGCCGATGGCTCCGGTTTCCGCGGGCACGCGGCTCCAGAACGTCTTGCTCGCTCGTTCCCAGCAGTCCTTCTGCGGGAAGGACGCCGGCAGATTCTCCGGCACCATCGTCGACTTGTCCGGTGCGACCACGAACACGAACTTGCGACCCGATGCTTCGACGACCTCGCGCAGCTTCCGCACTTGCGCGATGGACTGGTCCAAGGATTTGGCGGGCTGGCACTTGTAGTCGAAGTCCTGGCCGTAGTACAGCCAGCCGTCCTTGCCCTCGATCACCTTCCGGTAAGCGCCAGGGGGAACTTGCTTCGGCGTGCCCTGGTTCTCTTCGAGGTCGAACTCCTTCGGCCCGGTCGGCCTGTTGCCGCTGAGAGGACCGGACAGGTCGCTTCCACCCTGGTTGAACGGAGCCGGTTCGCCGAACAAGCCCTGGCTGACGCCGTCGGCCGCGTGGACCGCACCGCTGCGGAACACGAGGTGGTCGGTCGCCCACCGGGACATCCCCGTGAAGAAGCCCCACCCGCTGGAAGGGGAGGGGAAGTCGGCGAGCCTGCGGTTCTCGATCTCCACCGGCCGCGCACCGAACATCAGGGACAGCACCGGAGGCACGAAGAACACCGCAGCGCAGATCAACGCGGTCAGCTGACGACCCCCGTGGCGCGGGCGGTGCAACGCGTGCTCCCGCGGCAACCAGGCCTCGTGCAGCGGCGGCAAACCCGATGGCCTCCGCCGGTTCTCCACCGTCACGCGCTCACGTTAACGCGAACGCCGATCATGCGAGGCGCGATCGGCTCAGGCCGATCGGTAGATCGGGTGCTCGTCGTTGCGGGGTGCGGGGAGCAACTTCAGCCCGATGTCCAGCCCGGCGACCTGGACCTGGTTGCGGCCGTTCTCCTTCGCCACGTACAGCGCGGCGTCAGCGCTGTGCTGGGCGGCGGCGAGGCTGTCCCCGTTGTCCGGGACGACGGCCACACCGATGGACCCGGATATGGCTCGCAGGTCCGGGCCGGGGCCCTGTACCGCGGACAGGCCACGACCACGCAGGGTGACCTTGTTGCGGTGCTTGTCCGTGGTGGGCACGGTCAGCTCCGCGATCGCCTCCCTGATCCGCTCGGCGATCGTCACGCCCTGGGCCAGGGGGGTGTCGGCGAGGACGACGACGAACTCCTCGCCGCCGTCGCGACCGGCGACGTCGGTCGGACGCAGCTTGTCGCGCAGGATGCGGCCCACCTCGGCCAGCACCGCGTTGCCCGCCGGGTGACCCCACGTGTCGTTGATCCGCTTGAAGTGGTCGAGGTCGATGGCGAGCACCGTGGCAGGCTGTCCACTCTGCTTGCTGCGCTGCACCACCCGCCCTGCGTACTCGGCGAGGCCGTTCGTGTTCAGCAGACCGGTCCGGTAGTCCGTGTGCGCATCCTTCGTGAGCTGCTGGTGCACTTGCCGCTGCTCGCGCAGGAGGCGCATCAGGTGCAGCTGGCGCTGCCGCAAACCGTCCCACAGCCGGTTGCCGATGACCACGGGGAACAGCGCCACGACCGGGCCGGTCCAGTAGTCGGTCATGAGCATCCCGAGCAGCATGCCGCCGCCGAGCGTGATCGCTTCCAGGAGGTTGTCCGTGCGCGAGCCGAACACGTCGCGCCAGGGGGTCGACGGCACGGTCAGCTTCATCGCCACGCCGACGGCCATCGCCTGCACCCCCAGGTACAGACCTGCGGCGACCGTGATGCTCGCCACACCGGTGAGCTGCCCCAGTCCCTCCACGTCGGCGTGAAACTGCACGTCGATCGCGCGGATCACCAGGATCGCGGGCATCATGCTCGCCAGGATCTCAGCGGACGAGAAGAAGTAGCGGTATGGCTGGCGGCGCGCGATGGGGTAAGTAAACAGACGCACGAGCACTGCGACGGCGATCGCCAGCGAGCCGGGCAGTGAGATGACGGCGGCGAACGTCCACACCGAGCTCAGTGCGAAGAACGGGCCCGAGGCGGCGTCCCGCCGATCTTCCTCGCTGCGCTTGACGAGCAGCAGGTGAACGGTGACCGCGATGGCAAGCGCGCCGAACCGCAACCAATCGCCACTCGTCGGCGTTGTGCTTGTGCCGGCAAGCCACACCACGCCGGCCAGGACCACGGTTTCGAAGATCAGAATGTAGACCAGCGCCGCTCGGGGGAGCGACCACAACTGCCAGCGACGAGGATCTGTGAGCTTACGGTTACCCCACGTTCCCCTGTCACCAGTCAGAATCCGTCTGACGCGTTTTCCCCCGGCAGGTCCCAGGGCGGTTTCGGTCTGCTCGGCGATCGCCTGTGACGGCTTGCCTGCACCATCGGCGGGAGGTGATTGCTGTGCGTGAGGACCGTGAGTGGTGAACTCCAACTCAGCCCCTCCTTCCCCAGTTGTGTTCCGGAGGTGAATTCCATGCGTGAGGACCGTGAGTGGTGAGCACCCGACAAGTCCTCCTCGTTCCCTGCTGCCGATTGAGAGGTGAAGACGATGCGTGACCGCGAGTGGTGATTCCGCTCGTGTCGGACAGCGTCGGGTCCACCACAGTGAATCGCCAGTGGTGAGTGCGCTGTTTCACAGCGTCACCTCTGCAGGTTTCTCGTCGTCCGCTCGTGACCACGCGCCGGCGGCGCGGAGGGCCAGGAGCACGCCGACGGCCCCTGCGCCCGCGATGGTCACCGTGATGGACCCCAGAATCTGGGCGACGGTGCCGCCCAAGGCCATGCCTCCGCCCTGGCTCGCCCGCAGTGCGGTGCGCGCGATCCCGTGCGCACGTCCCCGGTAGGCGTCGGGGACGACGCGACCCCAGGCTGAACGGGCAGGGGTGTGGTACGCCCCGGCAAGTCCCGCGACGGTGAGCAGGGCGACCGTCCAGGCGAGCGTCGGGCTGATGGCGAAGCCGATGAGCGGTGCGAGGGACAGCACGGCGAGAGGACCGATCAGCCGTTCCCGCTGGCTGTCGTCGCGCACCAGGCGGTACAGCATCGCGACACCCAGCACGTTGGTGGCGGGTTCGAGGGCGAGGATGAGACCGGCGGCCCACGGTGCGCCCAATTGCGACGCGAGGGGAACCGCGAGGCCTGCGGGGACCAGCGCGAACCCGGCGAGCAGGCGCAGGCTGAGCACACTGCGCAACCTCGGGTTGGACAGAATGAGACTCAGTGCACCCTGTCGGGCGTCCTTCTGGCCGTTCTTCGCGTGACGTGGGGGTCTGGCGAGCGGATCGGCGGCCGGCCGCGCCTGGACCGAGACGTGGATCAGAACGGCCACCAGCACGAACGTCACCGCGTCGATCGTCAGCGCGAGGTGCGGCCCGAGTGCGGTGACGATGAAGCCCGCCCCGGCGAGGCCGATCATCTGCGCGATGTCCCCGGAGGAACCGAAGAGCGCGACACCGTCGTCGTAGCGCTTCGCGGGAAGCGCGGAGGGCAGCGTCGCCTCCTGGGCGGCGAGGAACGGCGAGGCGACCATCTGCACCGCCACCAGGAGCACGATCATCAAGCTCAGCGGCGTGCCGGGGACGGCCATCAGCGCGACGAGCGCCGCTTGCAGCCAGGCGCAGCACACCATCACCGTGCGGCGGGGGTGGCGATCGGCGAGCCAGGCGAGCAGCGGGCCGGAGACGAGTGTCGGCAACATCGTCATGGCGTAGGTGGCCGCGGTCCACGCGGGTGATCCGGTGCGCTGGAACACCAGCAGGGAGAGGGCGACCGTGGCGATCTGGTCGCCTGCCGTCGACACGGTCGTGGAGATCCACATGCCGCGGAACTCGCGGTATGTGAAGAGTGCTCGCAAGGCGCCGCTGGAGGTCACCTCAGCCCCCCGGTCGTCGGCCCCGATCCGCGAGTCACGTTACCTCCACTCGAAGTAACTGTTTCTCCGTGAGAACGGTAGAAGGTACGAGAAGTTCATTGACTGTCCTACCACAGTGTGTACCTCAACGGAGCAGGTCAGTTACGTAAAGTAGTTGAAATAGCAAAAAAGTGACCGCTGGTATTTGACAGTTGACGCTGACCCCCGCCCCCCAGCACTGGTTCATCCACCTTACGGCGCCGAAGTCTTGATCGGGATTCGGACGCCCGATGATTTACCTGCGTTCGGCGCAGCGGCCTCGGCCGGACGGCCCGGAGAAACGATCAATTGATCAGAACTGGCGGTGGAGACCTCGATTCGGTGGCACGCCTGATTGCCTCAAGCGGTGCCGGGTCCGGGCGGAGCCGGGAGCGCACTCGGTGTTGTTCGGATCACCGATCAGAACTGGTAGTACAAGAACGGGCTGAAGGTCCCGCTCGCGATCAGGATCGACGCGTAGACCAGCCCGGCCGTCATGACCGAGATCCGCAGCACGGTCGCAGTCGTCGCCCGTGACGACTCCAGGAACGGTCCCGTGACGGGATGGTCGGGCAGAACGACGATCGCCAGGGCAACCAGCAGGATCAGCACCCGCTGGTTCGTGGTGGCGGCACCGACGGCGTCGCTGAGCCCCGAGAAGTCCGGCACCAGCATGTGGCCGAGCATCGTGAGCGCAACGCCCATGCTCGACGCCTTGAAGAAGACCCATCCCACCAGGACCAGCAGCATGGTGAGAGCGCGCCGGACGATCCGTGCGACCCGAGTGCCGGGTGAGCTGTCCCAGCCGAATCGCCGTTCCAGCACGAGCAGCGCACCGTGGTAGAGGCCCCACACGAGGAACGTCCAGTTCGCGCCGTGCCAGAAGCCGGTCAGCACGAAGACGATGCCGAGGTTGCGGTAGGTCCGCGCGACGCCGCGGCGGTTTCCGCCCAGCGGGATGTAGACGTAGTCGCGGAACCACCGCGACAGCGACATGTGCCACCGCCGCCAGAACTCCGTGATGGTCACCGAGGAGTACGGCCTCGCGAAGTTCTCCGGCAGCCGGAAACCCAGCATCCGGCCGAGCCCGATCGCCATGTCCGAGTAACCGGAGAAGTCGAAGTACAACTGCAGCGTGTAACCGATCGCACCGAGCCACGCGATGCCGAACGTCATCTGGTCCGGCGGGGTCGCGAAGCACGCGTCGACCATCGGCCCGAGCGAATCGGCGATGATCACCTTCTTGCACAACCCGAGCGTGAACCGCGGGAAGCCCGACGCGATGTCGTCCAGTCGGTGCGTCCGCTTCTGCGGGAGCTGGTCGGAGATCTCCCGGAACCGCACGATCGGCCCGGCGACCAGCTGCGGGAACATGGCGATGTAGGTCACGAACGAGACCGGGTTGCGCAGCGCGGTCCGCTCACCGCGGTAGACGTCCACCACGTAGGAGATGTGGTGGAAGGTGTAGAACGAGATCCCGATCGGCAGCACGAGGTGCAGGACGGCGAGGTCCGCGCCGAAGAGCTTCGCGAGGTCGGCGAACTGCTCGGTCGCGAAGCCCGCGTACTTCCACACCACCAGCACCGCGAGGTCGAACCCGATCACGGCCAGCAGCAGCGCACGCCGCCGCTGCCGGTTCGCATCGAGCCGGTCCGGCTCCAAGTGGGGACCCGACAGGTAGTTCACGACCATGCAGGCGAGCAGCAGCAACGTGGTCGCACCGGCTCCACTGGCGTAGAACCACAGGCTCGCCACCGCCACGACCCCGTTGCGCCAGCTGCGCGGTGCGATCAGCACCGCCGCCAGTACGACCGGCATGAAGTACCACAGGAAGAGCGGGGTGGCGAAGGACATCTGCTGTGAGCCTCAAGTGTCGGGGACCGACGAGAGACCCTAGTGGACAGACGATGCCCGGCAGGGCCGAACGACGTTTCGGGCCCACAACGAATCCCGTTGTGGGCCCGAAACGTGGTGAGGTGCTCTCAGGCGCGCCCGGCCTGACGGCGACGGCGCGCGACCTCGGCGAGCACGACGCCGGCCGCCACCGAGGCGTTCAGCGACTCCACGCCGGCCGCCATCGGGATCGACACCGTCTGGTCACAGGTCTCGCGCACGAGGCGCGACAGGCCGCGGCCCTCGGAGCCGACCACCACGACCAGCGGGCTCGTGGCGAGGTCGAGGCCGTCCACGTCCACGGTCCCGTCCGCGTCCAGGCCGACGATCATCAGGCCCTGGCCGGCCCAGTCGCGCAGCGTTCGCGTCAGATTGGTCGCCTGCGCGATCGGCACTTGTG
>DASYMV010000095.1:0-3036 GCA_036008865.1 Pseudonocardiaceae bacterium
AAGATCGGCGTGCTCCGCCGGGTCGGGCCTGCCTGAGGGCCCCCGCAACCGATTCGGAACGACCGCCCTGTTCGGCTATCCTCGTGCAGTCCTGCGGCACGTTCGTGGGCGAGCGCCTGTAGCTCAACGGATAGAGCATCTGACTACGGATCAGAAGGTTTGGGGTTCGAATCCCTACAGGCGCACAGCTCGGATTCACCGCATGACCTGCGCAAACAGGTTGAGAGGCCCGCTTCCCCGGACGAGGAGGTGGGCCTTCTCCGTCTCAGAAACCGGCCTAGAGCTCCTCGCGGACCTCGCGTCGCGCAGGGAGGTTCAGGTGAAGGCGGGCGCGCGGGGTCAGGCGTCGTAGTCGACGCGCAGCTCCTCGCTCGTCGGGTGCGCCTGGCAGGTCAGCACGTAGCCCTGGTCGACCTCGGCGGCGTCCAGGGCGTGGTTCTGGTCCATCGCGGCCATGCCGAGCATGACCTTGGCGCGGCAGGTCCCGCAGGCGCCCCCGGCACACGCGTACGGCGCGTCGACGCCGGCCGCAAGCGCGGCGTCGAGGACAGTCTCCCCCGCTGCCGCGAGCTCGAAGGTCGTCTCGTTCCCGTCGAGCGCCACGCTGACCCGGCTGACCAGGTCAGCGTCGCAAGGCTCGATGGGCACGGCCGCGGCCTGGAAGAGCTCGGAGTGCACACGATCCTCGGCCACGCCTGCCTGGAGGAGGCCGTCGGTGACGTCCTGGACCATCGCCTGGGGCCCGCACAGCAGCCAGGCGTCCACCGACGGGACACGGTCGCCCACCAACCGGGTGACCATCGCCCGGTCGATCCGTCCGGTCAGCGCAGCGTCCTCACGCGACCGGACGTGGTGGACCCGGAGCCGACCGTCGAACTCGGTCACCAGGGCGTCCAGCTCACGCCGGAACATCGTGCTGGCCGCCGCCCGGTTGCCGTAGACGAGGTCGAAGGTGCTCGCCCGCTCCACCTCGAGAGCGGTCGCGATGATGGAGATGAGCGGCGTGATGCCCGAGCCGGCGGCCACGCCGACGTACGCGTGCTTCGCGCCCTGATGGAGCGGGATCCCGAACCGTCCGCTCGGTGTCATCACATCCAGGATGTCGCCGAACCGCACCTCACCGTTGAGGTAGCTGGAGAAGGCTCCGCCCTCGACCCGTTTGACGGCCACGCGCAGCTCGCCGGCTGTGGCAGGGGCACACAGGGAGTAGCTGCGGCGCACGTCCTGACCGTCGATGACCGCGCGGAGCGTCACGTGCTGACCGGCCGTGTACCGGTAGTCCTCGACCAGGTCCTCCGGCACCGCGAGGGAGAGCACGACGCTGTCCTCCGTCAGGCGCTCCACGGAGGTGACGCGCAGGGGATGGAAGGCCGCCCGTCGGCCCGAGGGCGCGGGCCCGGAGAGCTGGTCGGTGAGTCGACGCCAGGTGCGGTACTCGTCCGCCGTCAGCGACCGGCCGAACCAGGTCGAGATCGCCGCGTCGCGGTCCAGGTAGGCGGTCTCGTTGCGTCGCCAGGCACGCACGTAGCGGTAGAAAGGCACGCTCGGGTGCAGGTGATGCACCAGGTGATAGTTCTGGTAGACGAACAGCGGCGTGAGCCACGCCTCGCCGCCCACCCGCACGCGGGTGGCACGGTACTTGTTCTCGCGCTGCGTCGCCGTCAGCCCGTGGTGCGGCAGGTAGTCGAACCACCACGCCAGGATCGTGAGGCCGATCCGCTGCGGGACGAGGTACAGGACGACCAGCTCGTACAGGTGCCCGGTCGCGGCGATCGCGCCGAAGACGACCGCGACGGACATGAACGTGCCGAGCGTGACGACGACCTCGGCCCGCGGACGCTCGCGCAGGCGCCGCAGGTAGAAGGCCATGTACCAGACGTCGATCGTGGCCCACCGGAACGGCAGCTGCCACCACGGTCCCTCGCTGGTCCACGCGTCAGGGTCGCTGGCCTTGGGCTCGTTGGTGTTGCGGTGGTGCTCGATGTGGATGAACTGCATGAGCGGGAAGGTCGTGTACGCCGCGACGAACGGCTGCGCCAGGTGCCCGAACGCGTTGTTGAGGCGGGTGTCGGTGCTGATCGCGTGGTGGGTGGCCTCGTGCAGGACCGAGAACATCAGGAAGGTGACTGCGGCACCGATCGGGACGGTCAGCCACGGCGACCACTGCGCCGCGAGGACGGCCCAGGCCTCGAACGCGAAGAGACCCAGCGTGCCGACGAAGAGCAGGACGGTCGGCCAGGCCAGCCGGGGCACCGTCTCGCCCGGGTCCGGCAGGCCCAGGACCGGCTGCCTCGCCTCGGGGTTGCGATCGATGGTCGGTGCCGTCATCGGTGCTCCTCCTCCACGCAGCGGCGGTCGGTCGCCGTTCGCTTTACAGAAAGAGTCTGTTTGTAAACCGCGGACGGGTCAACCCTGGGTGACCCAGGTCACACCCGCTCCAGCTGCGCGGGCGGCCGGCCCAAGGTGTGCCGTCGGTACCAGCGCCTCCCGTGATGGCGCTGATAGAACCACGTGAACGACGACAGCGCCCCGCGGTCGTGGAACCAGAACCCTGCGGGGATGTCGTCGACCGGCGTACGGCGACCGGGCTCGATGTCGGCCACGACCACGCCCGGGCCCTCGCGGCGGTCCCGGCGGGCCACCACGGCTCCCCCGGCGTCACAGATCACCGCACCACCTTGGAGCCAGCCGCGGTAGGTCAGCGGGCTCCACGGAAGCCCGCACTCGAGGCCTCCCGAGTGGGCCGCATGCACGACCGGGGCGCCGACCACCCGCGCCATCGCCGCCGCCACGCCGGCCGCAGTACGCGCGTTGTCCTCCTCCATCCGACGCGTCAGCCACCGGGGGCGCCAGGCCGGGATGCTCCACCAGGCGGAGCCCCCGACCACCAGGTCGACCCTTCCGCGGAGCCGGAGCGCCGTCTGCGTGCGCATGAACTCCCAGCAGACCGCGGCGCCCGCGGTGAGTTCGTCCGCGTCGATTACGCCGTCGTCGTCACCTCCGACGTAGAAGCAGTTCTCCCACATCGTCGGGAGG
>DASYMV010000096.1:0-12865 GCA_036008865.1 Pseudonocardiaceae bacterium
TACCGATGACGGACCACTTGGGGACCGCCGGGGAGCTGGTAGCGGAGACGCAACGCGAGTTGCTGCAGACGTCGGAGGCGATCCGCTCTCATCGTTTCCTCGAGCGCCTCCGTGCACGAGACGTCCCCGACGAGCGACTCCGTGCTCTGGCGGGGGAGCAGCGCGCGATCGTGTCCAGCGATCGCAGGAGCTTCGCTCAGCTGGCGGCACGCTTCCCGTCAGGGCTCGCCGGTGAGTTCTTCCTCGACATGGCCTTCGGCGAAGGCGTCGCGCTGGACAAGCTCCGGGGGCTGACCGACTGGCTCGGTCTGACCGACGACGAGCTGCTGGCCCACGAGCCGCATCCCGGCGCCCGGGGTTATCCGGCGTTCGTCGCGTGGCTGGCACTCAACGGCTCGCGCGCGGATGTCGCACTCGCATTTCTCGCCAACCTCAGCGCCTGGGGTGAGAACTGCCGCAACGTGGCAGCCGCGCTGCGCGTGTCCTACGGGGCGGGGGACAGCACAGTCGCGTTCTTCGACTTCTTCGCCAGTCCACCCGAGGACTTCGAGGCCCGCGCGCTGGCAGTCCTGGATGAGGGGCTCGCCGCGGGGGACTCACCCGTCCTCGCTCGCCGCGCGACCCGACTGCTGCAGGCATACGAGCTCTCCTTCTGGGATGCGCTCGCGGAGGGGCTGTGACGAGTGGATCGAGCGCGGAGCTGCGCGCCGCGGCGGTGACCTGGGCGCCTCAGCACCGTCACCGGATCGTGCAACGGCTCGAGGGTACGGCCGACACGGACTCCAATGATGTTGGAGTGAGAGGGCCTCCGCGGGACCGGCCGAACGCGTGGACGGCCGCAACAACGGCTGCCGCGGCCCCCTTTTTTTCGCGCACCCACCGCGTGCTGGTGCACCGTACGATCGTGGAGTCCACGCTGACCGTCCACTCCACCGCGCCGACCGCGTCGTCACGGACCTGCACGTGCTCCAGCAACCGCGTCCGCGGCGCACGCCCCTGGCAGCAACGGCTCGATCCGAGCCCACGCCTGATCCGTCAACTCACCATGACGCACGGCAAGATCAATTATCAGACGCGCTCCAGCGCAGAGGGGTCGGAAAGGCGAGGGGGCTGCGGTACCCGTTCTTCCCGACCGCGCGGACACCGAAGAACACGTTGTCCTTGGACAGGTCGACCTTCGCGGTCGTCACGTCGCCGACCTCGATCACGTGCGTCCACTCCGGTGCCGTGGTCTCCCGCCAAACCACCTCGTAGCCAGCCAGGTCGGGCTCGGTTCCGCGCTGCCACACCAGGTCGGTGTCGTTGGCGAGCTGATCGGTGCGGACCCCGACGCCCTTGGGAGTGCCTGGGGCTGTGGCCAGCGACCAGATCGCTGCCGCGTTGACCTTCGCGACCCTGGTGATGTACGGGTAGTCGCAGAACTCGGGGAGGTCGCCGTACTGCTTGCCGTTCTCCACCCGGACGTCCTGGTGCTGGTGGGCGAAGTCCTCGTGTGGCTCGGTGAACCGCGCGGCCGGACATCCCAGTTCCAGGAACGGGATGTGGTCGCCGCCGCGCAGGTAGCGGTCCCTGCGGTAGATCACGCGGACGTTCATGCCGGTGGCATCGTTGTCGGCGACTGAGCGCACGAACCGGGCGAGCTGCCGGGAGGACGAGTCGTTCTCGCCGCCGATCGACCGTCTGGTCGCCGCCTGCTCGGGTGTCTCGGAGGTCGGCACCCCTTCTGCGAACAAGCGGATGGTGCGCGGGTCGAGGGTGCCGTCGTCGGCCTTGCTGCTGCCGACGATGTCGTTGGTGAACATCGCCTGCAGGTCGGCCCCGGCGGCCTTGAACTGCTCGGCCATGTGCCGCGCGCCGTACAGGCCCTGTTCCTCCCCGGCGACGGCGGCGAACACGATCGTCGCGGAAGGTTGGCGGGTCGCCATCACACGGGCCAGTTCCATCGCCACGGCCACGCCGGAGGCGTCGTCGTCGGCGCCGGGAGCGTCGCTGGTGGCGTCCATGACGTCCGAGGCGCGTGAGTCGTAGTGCCCGGAGACGACGTACACCCGTTCCGGCGTGGTGGATCCGCGGAGGGTGGCGATCACGTTGGTGATCCGGGTGGCGACCGGGATGCGGGACGCGGGTTGCTGGACGTAGGACTGCAGCTCTACCGACATCCGGCCGCTGGACCGCTCGGCGTACCGGTTCATCTCAGCGAAGATCCAGTCCCGTGCCGCACCGATGCCGCGGTTGGGGTCATCCTGAGTGGACAGCGTGTGCCGGGTGCCGAACGAGGCGAGTTTGCGCACGGTCGCCTCGATCCGTCGTTCGTCGAGCTCCCGCAGGATCGCGCGCAGCTCGCCGTCCGCCGACTGCGGTCCCGCGGGCTTGCCGGGTCCTCGATCTCCCAGTTCCCGAGCGCCCGCTGGAGCGCCGACGAGTGCGACGGTGGTTGCAGCGGCCGAGGCCGCGAGGAATGTCCGCCTGGTCTGGTTGTGCCCCATTCAACCTGTCCTACGGCATTCGCATACTCGCGTATAGACCCGAACGCAGCAGAGGCCGTGGTGATCGCCGAGATGTTCACTACAGCCGGGTTGTCGAACGAGGCGAGTCCGGCCGACCGGCACGTCCTCGCGTTGGCATTGACGTGCTCCCGTCCCGAAGGACGGGGATTCTCGCGCGGCTGTGCCGTGTCCGCGGAAGTTCACGCCGTCCGAGGCGTGAGCTGCCCGGCTTCACCCGGCGTCCATCGCGTCAGCGACTCGGGTGCGGACGGCAGTTCTGTCACGAACGACGAACCGGTCGAACGTCGGCAAGGCCGAGATCACGTAGTTGGCCGTCGGCACGATGGTCGCTCATCGGCGCCTCTCTCCACAGTGGACAGTGGAGAAGGGGAGCGTCGGCAGAGCAGTGAGATGTGTGATCAAGAATCCTCTGTGGACGCATTCATCCCTGCAACTCCGGGTACTGCTGCCACGCGTGGCCGATCACATCCTCATTCATCAGAGCCGCCTTGGCTTGAAGGTGCGTCTCCGGTCGCGTGAGCGGCATTCCGAGCAGCTCCTCGATTCGTTCCAAGTGAAGGCTCACCGTGTCGGGGTGTACGTACAGCACAGCCGCAGTTCGCGGCGGTCAGCGCGCGACATGACCGGTCTCGCCCGAACACGAGCACGACTCACCCCGTCACGGCGCGGCTGATCGCGTCCGCGGTGTGCCGGACCTGGTCGAGGATGTTCGTCTTGCGCTCGGCGTCGAGACGGAAGCTCGGGCAGGCCGCGGACAGGGATGCGACGATGTGGTCCCCGTCGGTGATCGCAGCGGCGACCGCCCAGACGCCCTCATCGATCTCCTGAGTGCTCGTCGCCCAACCGCGGTCCGCGGCGAGCGCGATCTCGTTCTCGAACTCGGCGCGTGAGCCGGCCAGGTCGGGTCGATCGGCCACCACGCGGTCCAGGTATGCGGCGCGCTCGGCGTTGCCCATCGACGCGACCAGCACTTTGACACTCGCCCCGCGCAGCGGCGGGAGGCTCTGCCCCGGTTCGAACGACAACCGCAGCCGGCGCGGAGCCTCGACGCGGTGGATGCACACCGGCACGCCCTGCACGATGCGCGCGAGCAGCACGGTCTCCCCGATGGCGTCGACCAGCCTGCGCAAGTGCGGCTCGGCGACGTCGATGACGGTGTTCGCCGCTCGCGCGGCACGTCCGAGCGAGGTGACCCGCGGTGTGAGGTGGTAGCGCCCGCGCTCGCCCTCCACCATCAGGCCCTCTTCGCGGAGAAGCGCGACGTACCTGTGTGCCGAGGGAAGCGGCAGCGAGGTGACCTCGGCGATCTCCTTGACGCTCAGTACCGGCTGGTCCTCGCTGAAGGCGAACAGCACGTCGAGTACTCGGCGTGCGCTGTCGGCGCCCGTGCGGGCGCGCTTGGGCTCAGTCATCGCCATGCATCCCTTGACGTCTCGTACGAGGAACCCTACGGTCTTCTATCACACAGCAATAATACATTATCACTCTGTGATAGGAAGTCAAATGAGGACACGAGGCGTGGGCCTGCCGACGACTGCGTCGGCGCACGTCGCACTACCTGGCGGGTCGTCCGAACTGCGCGACTTCCCGATCCCCTCGCTCGGTGACGACGACGGCCTCCTGCGCGTCGTGTCGTCGGGGATCTGCGGAACCGATGTCGGCCTGTTCGCCAGCGGGCTGACGGAGCCGACCGTGCTGGGGCATCACGTGGTGGGTGTTCTGGCCGCGGTCGGCGAATCGGCCGCGAGCCGGTGGAACGTCGCAGAGGGGGACCACCTGCTGGTCGAGGAGTACCTGCCGTGCGGGCACTGCGACACCTGCGCGACCGGCTGGTACCGGCTGTGCCCGGAGACCGACCTGTGGTCCGGCGGCCGGAGGATCGGCACCATTCCCGCCAGCGAGGAGCCGTCGCTGTTCGGCGGCAACGCCGAGTACCTCTACCTTCCGTCGAACGCCGTGGTGCACCGGCTGCCGAGGGACCTGCCGTGGACGTCGGCCGTGTGGGGGCTCCCCCTGGCCAACGCTCTCGACTGGGTCGCCGACGCGGGTGCCCTGCGCGAGGGCGAAACCGTGGTCGTCGTCGGCCCCGGCTACCACGGCCTCGCCGCCGTCGCGGCGGCACAGCACGTCGGCGCGGCCTCCATCGTGGTGTGCGGGCTGACATCCGACGAGCCGCGGCTGCGACTGGCCGCGGATCTCGGAGCCACCACGGTGGTGCTGCCCACCGACGACCTTCACGGCCTGGTCGACCACCTGACCGGCGGTCGCGGCGCGGACGTCGTGCTCGACACCGCGGGTCTCGCGAGCGACGCGCTCGAATCGATGCTGGCCCTGCTCGCACAGCGGGGCAGGCTCGTTCTCGCCTCCGGCAAGCCGGGGTCCGCACTGGGCCTCCACAGTGACGAGATCACCCGCCGCATGATCACCGTGCGCGGGGTTCGAGGTCGTGCGCCGCAGTGGGTGGAGCGCGCCGTCGACCTGCTCGCCACCGGTCAGTCCGGAGTGGAGCGAGTTCCCACCGAGGTCGTCGCACTCCCGGAACTCGGCTCGATGCTCACCGATCTCGCCAACGGACGCGGTCCCGCGACTCCCCACGTCGTCGTGAACCCCCAGCCCATCGCCTGACCGTTCCCACCACTACGAGGAGCAATTCCATGCTGACCCAAGAGATGAACGAGCGCCTGGTGCGTACTGGACCCGGCACGGAGATGGGCAACTTGCTGCGCCGCTACTGGATTCCCGCACTGTTGGCCGAGGAGCTGCCCGAGCCGGATTGCGCGCCGGTGCGGGTGCAGCTCATGGGGGAGCGGCTGATCGCTTTCCGGGACAGCCTGGGCCGGGTCGGCCTGCTCGACGAGATGTGCAGCCACCGCACGGCCTCGTTGTTCTTCGCGCGCAACGAGGAGTGCGGCCTGCGCTGCGCCTACCACGGCTGGAAGTACGACATCCACGGCAATTGTGTGGACATGCCGTCGGAGCCGGAGGGCAGCAAGTTCCAGGAGAGGATCAAGCACCCGGCCTACCCGTGCGTCGAGCGCGGCGGTGTGGTGTGGACCTACATGGGGCCGAAGGAACTGCAGCCGGAGGTGCCCGAGCTCGAGTGGGCCATGCTGCCGGACTCGCAGGTCTTCGTGTCCAAGCGCCTGCAGGAGACCAACTACCTGCAGGCGATGGAGGGCGGCATCGACTCCAGCCACGTGTCGTTCGCGCACCGCTTCAACATGGACGACGACCCGATGCACGCGGGCACGGCCGGGCTGGAGTACCTCAAGGCCGACACCCGGCCGAAGTTCGAGGTGGTCGAGTCCGACGGCGGCCTGCTGATCGGCGCACGGCGCAACGTCGACGACGAGACCTACTACTGGCGCATCACCCAGTGGATCATGCCGTGGTACACGATCATCCCCCCGTTCGGCACGCACAATCCGCTGGGCGCGCACGCGTGGGTGCCGATCGACGACGAGACGTGCTGGGCGTGGAGCATCAACTACCACCCGGCCCGTGATCTGCGCGAGGACGAACTGGAGTCGATGCGGCGCGGTGACGGCATCCACGCCAAGTACATCCCCGGCACCTACCGCACGCTGGCGAACGCGGGCAACGACTACCTGATCGACCGCCAGGCGCAGCGCGAGAAGCGCAGCTTCAGCGGTGTGGAAGGCATCGCTGCACAGGACTTCTCCCTGCAGGAGAGCATGGGCGCGATCACCGACCGCACCAAGGAGCGGCTGGGCACGAGCGACGCGGCGATCATCCTCGCCCGCAGGCGCCTGCTGGCCGCTGCCGAGCGGCTCGGGCAGAACGCCGAACTGCCAGGCGTGGATCCCGCGCACCACCGCGTGCGGTCGACCTCCGTGCTGCTGCCCAAGGAGGTGCCGTTCCAGGACGGCGCGCAGGAAGCGCTCGTCGCGGAACCCGGCTCCAACTTCGTGTCCATCTGACGACTCGCGAAGGACGGCACGAACGTGAAGACATGGGCTTGGCAGCGAAAGCCTTACGAAGCGCGGGTACTGCTCGTTCCCCTCGGTGCCACCGGTGCGCGCACCGTCGAGCAGTTCGGCGCGGACGGCCTCGACGGGGTCGCGGTCCTGGACCCCGCGCGAGCGGACCAGCGGGTCGAAGCGGTCCGTGACGCCGACATGGTCGTCCTCGTCATCGGCGACCTCGCCGACGTCGACGCCGATGTGCCCGGCGTGATGGGCAGCATCGTGCGGGAACAGGGCAAGGTGCTCGCCGCGCTCGTGATCGACGCCGACGGCAACTGGAACACCCCGCGCGGTCGGCGCGCCGCACTGGAGGTCCGGGAGGCGGCGGACATGGTGGTCGTCTCCCGCGATCTCGACCTGGCGAGCGCGTTCGTGGACGTGTTGCGCGGGGGCGACCGGGAGCAGACCCGAACGGGGGTCGCATGACCGCCACCACGACCACGGCGGCGTCACCGGGGACCACCCCGGCCACGCGGCAGATGCGGGTCATGCAGGTCCGCTGGGAAGCCGAGCAGGTCGTGTCCCTGCAGCTGGCTGATCCGTCCGGAGCGGCCCTGCCCCCGTGGCAGCCCGGAGCCCACGTGGACGTGGTGCTCCCTTCGGGACTCGTCCGCCAGTACTCGCTGTGCGGTGAACCCGGCTCTGGCACCTACACGATCGCCGTGCTGCGTGAGGACGGCGGCCGAGGCGGGTCACGGGAGGTGCACGAGACCGCGCTCGTCGGGTCGCTGCTGACCATTCGCGGGCCCCGCAACCACTTTCCGCTTGCCGAGGACGGGCCGTACCTGTTCATCGCAGGTGGCATCGGGATCACCCCGATCTTGGCGATGGTTCGCGAGGCGTCCCGCACAGGGCGGCCGTGGCGTTTGGTCTACGGCGGCCGGAGCCTGCGATCGATGGCGTTCCAGGACCAGCTCGCCGCGCTCGCCGCGGATCCCGGGGGACAGGTTGACCTCGTTCCGCAGGACGAGCACGGACCGCTCGACCTCGACGGTCTTCTCGGGTCGGTGAGGCCGGGCACCGCGATCCACGTGTGCGGGCCGCCAGGGCTCATCCAGGCGGTCGAGCGGCGCGCGGGTGTGGATTTCTCACCGGAAGCTCTGCACGTCGAGCGGTTCACCTCCGGTGCAGCCCCGGCGCCGCGGCAACCGGACGCGCAGGCGTCGTTCGAGGTCGAACTCGCCAGCTCGGGAGACGTCCTCACGGTGCCGGCCGACAAGTCGATCCTCGAGGTGGTCCGGGAAGTGCGCCCGGAGGTGATGTTCTCCTGCGAGGACGGCTTCTGCGGCACGTGTGAGACGAAGGTCCTGTGCGGCACGCCCGAGCATCGCGACACGATCCTCACGCAGGCCGACCGCGATCGGAACGACACGATGATGATCTGCGTCGGCCGATCGCGGTCCGACCGGTTGGTGCTCGATCTGTAAGCAATCCCCAGCAGTCCCCACCCCCGCAGGGAGCTCAACGATGAGCACTACCCAGAACACGGCCTCTCCTGTGCGCGCACGCTCGTGGAACCAGTGGCTCGTGCTGTTGCTGTGCTGGACCTCGTTCACGATGACGTCGGTCGACCGCTCCACGTGGGGACCGGCGTCGATCGTCGTGGGTGAACACCTCGCCGTGCCGTTGGCCAGTCTCGGCGCCTTCGCCACCGCCTACTACGTGGGCTACGTGATTTCCAACGCCGGAGGCGGAATCTTCACCGACCGGCTGGGCGGACGGCTCATGCTGTCGGTCTCGCTGTTCCTGGCAGGCGCGTTCATGATGGTGTTCGGTTCGACCACGTCGGCGGCGATGGGCATCACGGTCCAGGCGATCGTGGGGCTGTTCGCGGGGGCGGACTACTCCGCGGGTGTGAAGTTGATCTCCAGTTGGTTCCCGCCGGAGAAGCTCGGTCTCGCCATGGGGATCTTCACCAGTGCCACATCGCTGGGTACGGCGATCGCCAACGCGGTCGTGCCGTCGCTCATCGCGAGCGCCGGGTGGCAGGCCTCCTACCACCTGTTCGGTGCGCTCTCGATGGTCACCGCCGTGGTCTGCTACGTGTTCGTCCGTCCGGGACCCACGACCGGCGCCGCCGTCAGGGAGCCGGGAGGCTTCCTGACGGACATGCGATCGTTGGCCCGCAACCGCAATCTGGTGCTCGTGGGGCTTGCGGGATTCGGCGGGTTCTGGGGCACGTACGGGTTCGTCACGTGGTCGAACACGCTCATGGTCAAGGGGCACCACATTTCCCCCACCAGAGCGGGCATCGTCGTCGTGGTGTTCGCGACCGCGGCGGTGGTCGCGAAGCCTCTCATCGGGTTGGTCGCGGACTTCTTCGGCGGAGCGCGCAAGGTACCCGCGATCATCATGTTCGCGTTGTTCGCCGCCACTCTCGTGCTGTTCGGCAGCGTGGGCGAGGTGTCGATGTTGCTCTGGATCGCCCCTTTCCTGGGCGTCGCGGCCTACGGGTACACCCCGTTGCTGGTCGCGCTGGTTCCCCGGCTCGTGCCGGCCACCCTCACCGGTGCGGCCGCGGGGATCATCAACGCGGTGTGGCAGATCGGCAGTGTCCTGGTCCCGCTCGCCGTTGGCACGGTCTTCCAGGCGACGCACTCCTTCACCGCCGCGTTCCTGACGCTCGCGATGGGCCCCCTCGCCGGGATCTTCCTGATGCTCGGCGTTCGCGAATCCGGCCGCCGCAGCAGGTCCCCGCGGTTGGACGACCTCACAGCGTCCGACGCGGTGAAGCAGGCGTAGACCTGCGCCGGGCTCCCGACCCGTTTCAGGGGCCCGGCGCGCTGCGGTTCCACAGGTCACATGCGAGTGCTGCTCAAGACCCGGTCGCGATGCGGACTGTGGACTGCAGCCCGGATCAACTCGTCGCCGGAGCCGTCGTTCGCGGCAACCAACTCGCATGCGAGATCGCGTCGCTGCACTGGCACAGTGACGAGAAGCGACCCGTGCGGCACCACCCGTCCACATCGCGTTCAACGGCGGCGTAGGCGTCCTCCGACAAGAACCGCAACACGGCCTCGGCCTCAGCTGTGATCCGCACGGCCTCGA
The DNA here is from genome assembly GCA_036008865.1 of Pseudonocardiaceae bacterium. Lineage (GTDB taxonomy): Bacteria > Actinomycetota > Actinomycetes > Mycobacteriales > Pseudonocardiaceae > DASYMV01. The sequence goes on from DASYMV010000096.1 coordinate 9,542, forward strand.
AACCGTCGGCCAGTGCACGTTCCACCATCGGCAGATAGCCGGTCGGGTAGAACTCCGGCAACGGCACCACCTGCATCCGCCCCTCGGCCGTGGCCGCATCCACGTCGACGCCCTGCTCCCGCAGTGTTGCCCGCACCGAGCGCTGAGGGGGCTCGTCCTCGGGCTCCGCGTAGAGGATCTTCTCGTCGCGCTCGATCCCGTACCGCACCCCCACCCCAGGGCATCGAACAGGTCGTCACCGGAAGCCACGGAGCAGCTGGTCTCGTGTCGTACGTCCGCTGGTGGTACCACTCGCGGACTGCACTGCCCACTCCAGTGACGGCAACCCGAGACGACACCTCATGAGCCTGACAGGGCAGAACCTCGGTAGATCACGTGCACTGCACTGAACCCCGCGGTGTTCCGTGCCCGTGTCGGACGAGCGCGGTTCCGATCACTGCATCGCACGTCGACGGACGCTGAGAAATCAACTCGTGGCTCGGAAGCCAGGCCGGCCGTCCCGCTTGCCTCAGCCTTGTCACCGCAGGGCCAGGTCTGCGCGAACCGGCCGGCAGCGCTGATGGAGCAGGCTGGGGCGGTTCCCCGCGAGAGCGATTGGAGACGGCGATGGCAGTGCAGGCCTACACCGCGACGACCTCTGTCGCCCAGGGCGGAAGTCTGGATCTTCACCTCAACGATGACTCGGGTGCCGGGATCGACGCGACGTCAGCGGTCACCGAGTTCGTCACCGGAGCGGTGATGGCACGATTCGACGTACATGCCGAGGCGTACCCGGCACCGGCCGATCCGGCCGCAGACCGGGGCTGGCCTGTCGGGTTCACGCTGAGAGTGCCGACCTGGTGGGCGAGTGGCCTGTACGCCGTCGATTTCGACCCCGGATCTCCTGGCCAGAACCGAGCGCTGTTCGTGGTGCGCCCCGCCGAGCCCGGCGCCGCCTCACGCATCCTGGTCTCGATCCCGTTCCCCACCTTCCACGCATATGCCTGGGCCAGTACGCCCGGCGCCTCGCCGTACTGGAACGAGCAACCCGACCGCGGGCGGCGGGTGAGCCTGCACCGACCGTGCCCCGAGGGGCCGGGATGGGAGGCGCCGATCCTGCAATGGCTCGCCAGAAGTGGCCACGCCGTCGACTACTGCTCCGCATATGACCTGCACGGCGGTCTCGACCTGCTCGACGCCTACCAGTTGCTCGTGTGCATCGGCCACGACGAGTACTGGACGGCGCAGATGCGTGACACGACCGAGCGATTCCTCGCGGCCGGAGGGAACATCGCCTTTTTCACCGGCAACACCTGCTGGTGGCAGTTCCGGCTGGAAGACGACGGCCGCACGTTCGTGTGCTATCGCGACGCCGCGGAGGACCCGCTGACGGGAAGCGACAACGCGCACGTCACGGTCGAGTGGACGAGTGCCCCCGTCAACCGCCCGGAGAACTCGCTCACCGGAACCAGTTTCCGCCGTGGCGCGGGCTGCTGGGGGAACACCGCAGTGATGGCCGACGTCGCGTGGACCACGACATTCGCGGATCACTGGGTTTTCGAGGGCACGGGCCTGGCCGACGGTGACATGTTCGGGAGAGGCACCGTGGGGTACGAAACCGACGCCGTGGAGGTGGTGCAGGACAACGGCGTTCCGAGGATCACCGGCAGAGATGGCGCCCCACCGTCGTTCGTCGTGCTGGCGCGCGCGGACCTGTCCGACTGGCGCCGCTGGGGTCAGGGAGGCACTGCGACCATGGGCGTGTTCCGAGCGGCCGGTGGCGGAACTGTGTTCAACGCCGCCAGTACCGGCTGGGGCAACGGGCTCGGCACCGCGCCGGACCGCATCATCGACCGCATCACCCGCAACGTGCTGACTGCGCTCTGCGTCCCCTGCCCTTCGGACAACTGGGAGCGCATCGGGTACGCGAATGCGGTCACCGCCTTGGCGGCTTGCGAAAACGCCTTCTTCGCTGCTGATGCGGACAACGTGCTGTGGGTTCGCGATCCGATCGGCCAGAACGTGAACTGGACCTCGATCGGACATGCGAACTTCGTCCGCGCGATGGCCAGCCCTCGTGAGGCGATGGGCGGGCGACCGATCGGCCTGTACGCCGTCACCGCGGACAACCGGTTGTGGCAGCGGGAACCCGTGATGAAGGACGTGAGCTGGACTGCCGTGGGCATGGCACCCGACGTGGTGGCACTCGCCGCCAGCTACGAAGGACTGTTCGGTGCGACGTCGGCCAACGACCTCGTGCATCTCCGGTTCGACCAGATCGGTGCCGGCGTGGACTGGACACGGATCGGCCACGCGAACGAGGTCGTGGCGATGACCAATGTGAACGGTCGCCTGTTCTGCGTCACGTCGGATCGGACGCTGTGGACGCGGCTGCCGCTCCTGCACGAGATCAACTGGACGGCCATCGGCACCGTCCCCGACGACGCAACCGGATTGGCCGGCTACGCCGGCAAGCTCGTGCTGAGCACAGCCGGCAACCAGTTGTGGTGGCGCGATGCGCTGCGCTGACCGCCACGCCGCAGGTGCACCCGACCGCATGATCACCGAACGGAATCGGTGCAAGTCGGCGACGTCAGACCGGCTCGGCGTGCTCATTCGCCATCGGCACGAGAATCATCCGGCTCGCCCCAGCCGCCGCCGCCCGGAGTCTCGATGCGCACCCGGTCACCGCGGTGCAGGGGCCAGGTCCCCTTGCTGGGCAGCTCCTCCTCGGTGCCGTCGGCGCGGATGAGGACGTTGTGGCCCACGGCGCCGGTGTGGCCGCCGCCGATTCCCCACGGTGGATGCTCGCGCCGTTCCGATTGCACGGTGAGCGTGCAGTCGTTCAGGACTTCGATTTCTCGGACGAGACCGTCGCCGCCGGCGTGCTTGCCGCGACCGCCCGACGAGGGGCGCAGCTCGTAACGCCACACCCGGAGCGGGTAGTCGAGTTCCACAGCCTCGGCAGGGGTGTTCTGGGTGTTGGTCATCCCGGTCTGCACTCCGGACATACCGGCGCGGCGCGGGGTGCCGCCCTCACCGCCACCCAATGTCTCGTAGTAGCTGAACGGGTGGCCACCCCCAGCACCGATCAACAGGTTGTTCATCGTGCCCTGGCTGGCCGCGGGTACCCGATCCGGAATCGCCTGGGCGAATGCCCCGAGCAGGACGTCGACGATCCGCTGGCTGGTCTCGACGTTCCCGGCGGCCGTCGGTGCCGGGAACGTCGCGTGCACCACCGTGCCCTCTGGCGCGCGCACGTGAAGCGAGCGGTAGCAGCCCGCATTGGGCGGCGCGTCCGGGTCGGTCAGCATTCGGAAGACGAACATGGATGAGGACAGGGTC
>DASYMV010000097.1:0-5723 GCA_036008865.1 Pseudonocardiaceae bacterium
TCTCGACCAGATCGGCGCCCACGCGCCCTCGGCTCCGGATTGCGAGGACGGCCTCCGCGTCGGCGGCGACTGGGTGCACCTGCGGATGTGCAGGGCGTGCGGTCGCGTCGGCTGCTGTGGCTCCTCACCCTCCAAGTACGCAAGCGCGCACAGCGCGGATTCCGACCACGTCGTGATCTCCTCGTTCGAGCCGGGCGAGGACTGGTGGTGCTACCGCGACGAGATCGTGTTCACCGTCCGGGACCTGCCGAGCTGTTCGCATCCGTGACCACGACCGGGACCACCGAATCCGCGGCCAGGCTCATCCTGGTCACCGTGGACGACGACCCCTCGGTGTCCCGCGCCGTCGCGCGCGACCTGCGCCGACGCTACGGCGAGCAGCACAGGATCGTGCGCGCCGGCTCCGGAGCGGACGCGCTCGACGTGCTGCAGGAGGTGAAGCTGCGCGGTGGGAGGGTGGCGGTCCTGCTCGCGGACTACCGCATGCCGGGCATGAACGGCATCGAGTTCCTCGAAGCGGCCATGGACCTCTTCCCCCGAGCACGGCGCGCGCTGTTGACCGCCTACGCGGACACCGACGCGGCCATCGCCGCGATCAACCTCGTCGACGTCGACCACTACCTGCTCAAGCCGTGGGAGCCGCCGGAGGAGAAGCTCTACCCGGTCGTCGACGCGATGATCGAGGCTTACGTCGAAGAGCCCGACGTCGAGGTCGTCGAGACGAAGCTGATCGGGCACCGGTGGTCCGCGCCGTCGTTCGCCGCGCGCGACTTCCTCGCGCGCAACGCCGTTCCCTACCGCTGGTTCGCCTCCGACGAGCCCGAGGGCGGCCGGCTGCTCCAAGCCGCCGGCCTCGGCGCCGACACCCTGCCCGTGGTCGTCACTCCAGATGCCACGACGCTGGTCGCACCGTCGATCGCCGAGCTCGCCGATGCCGTGGGCCTGTCCACCGCACCGGCCATGGACTTCTACGACCTCGTGGTGGTCGGCGGAGGCCCGGCAGGGCTGGGCGCGGCCGTCTACGGCGCGTCGGAGGGCCTGCGGACGGTCCTGCTGGAACGACAGGCCACCGGAGGTCAGGCGGGGCAATCGTCGCGGATCGAGAACTACCTGGGGTTTCCCGACGGCGTGTCGGGATCGCAGTTGACCGACCGGGCCCGTCGCCAGGCCACGAAGTTCGGTGCGGAGATGCTCACCGCGCGCGACGTCACCGGGATGCGGGTCAACGGGCCGGCACGGGTGGTGAACTTCGCCGACCACACCGAGGTGGCGGCGCACGTGGTCATCGTCGCGACCGGTGTGTCCTACCGCGACCTCGAAGCGCCGGGGGTCGTCGAGCTCACCGGCCGCGGGGTCTACTACGGTTCGGCCTCCACCGAGGCTCCCGAGTGCGCAGACCGCGACGTCTACGTCGTCGGTGGCGCGAACTCCGCGGGCCAGGCGGCGGTGTTCTTCTCGAAGGTGGCCAAGTCGGTGACCCTGCTCGTTCGCGGGAACTCCCTCGAGCGCAGCATGTCCCACTACCTGGTCGAGCAGCTGCACGCGATTGGCAACGTGGCCGTGCGCCTGTGCACGGTGGTGGATCGTGCCCACGGCGACGAGCACCTCGAAGGCCTGACTCTGCGCGGCGTGCGGTCGGGAACGACCGAACGCGTCGAGACCGGGCACGTGTTCGTCTTCATCGGCGGGCAGCCGCGCACCGATTGGCTCGCGGGCGTGCTCGAGCGCGACGACCGCGGTTTCCTGCTCACGGGGCCCGACCTCATCGTCGACGGCCGGCGCCCGCGGGGATGGACCGCCGACCGCGACCCGTGGCCGCTCGAAGCGAGCGTGCCAGGGGTGTTCGTCGCCGGGGACGTGCGGTCCGACTCGGTCAAACGCGTCGCCTCCGCGGTGGGTGAGGGCGCCATGGCGGTCTCGCTCGCGCACCGTTACCTGGGCGCGCCATGACCGCCGTGCGGGGCACGCAGCGGCTGGCGGTGGACGAACTGCGCAGGCTCTTCCTGTTCGAGAAGCTCTCCGATGAGCAGCTTCAGTGGCTCTCCGAGCACGGGTGGGTGGCTCGGACACCGACCGGCGAGTCGGTCTTCGACGAGGGAGACCCGGCTGAGGTGTTGGTGGTCCTGCTGAGCGGGACCATCGCGATGAGCAGGCGTGTCGGGCAGGACGAGGTCGAGATCACCCGGACCGACCAGGTCGGTGTCTACGCCGGTGCCATGCAGTCCTACCTCGACGACGGGAAGATGCAGACCTACACCGCCACCGTCCACGCGGTGAGCGACGCCAGCTTCTTCGTCCTGCGCAGCGAGGACTTCGCCTGGGCGATGCGCACCTGGTTCCCCATGGCGATCCACCTGCTGGAGGGCCTGTTCCTCGGAATGCGCAACTCCCAGCAGATCGTCGGGCAGCGCCAGCAGCTGCTCGCCCTCGGTGCGCTGTCGGCGGGACTCACCCATGAGCTGAACAATCCCGCCGCGGCGGCGGTGCGGGCGACCTCGGCCCTTCGGCATCGGGTGGCGGGCATGCGCCACAAGTTGGCGATGCTGGCTCGCGAGGAGATCCCGCCGCAGTTGCTCGAGGTGCTGGTGGACGTCCAGGAGGAAGCCGTCTCCGCGGTGGCGCAGGCGCCGAAGCTGACCGCTCTGCAGGAATCCGAATGCGAGGACGAGATCGCCGACTGGCTGGACGAGCACGGCGTCGCCGGCGGGTGGGAGCTGGCCGCGATCTTCGTCGCATCCGGCACCACCACGGGCTTCCTCGACCGGGTGGCGAATCAGGCGCCCGTCGGCATGCTCGACGGCGTCGTGCGCTGGCTCGCCTACACCCTGGAGACCGAACTGCTCCTCGGCGAGATCACCGACTCGGTCACCCGCATCTCGTCACTGGTCGCCGCGGCCAAACAGTACTCGAACGTGGATCGCGCCCCGCACGAGCGCGTCGACGTGCACACGGGGCTGGACAGCACGTTGACCATGCTCGGAGGCAAGCTCGAACGGATCCACGTGGTCACCGACTACGACCGGTCCCTGCCGCTGGTCCCGGTGTACTCCGGCGAGCTGAACCAGGTGTGGACCAACCTGATCGACAACGCCGTCCAGGCCATGAACGGCGAGGGCGAGCTCGGCATCCGCACGATGCGCGACGGCGACCGGGTGCGGGTCGAGATCCGCGACACCGGCCCCGGCGTGCCCGAGGGCCTGCGCCAACGCATCTTCGAGCCGTTCTTCACCACCAAGCCCGTCGGGCACGGCACCGGGCTCGGCCTGGACATCTCCTACCGGATCGTCGTAGGTCGCCACGGAGGCGATCTGACCGTCGAGTCCGAACCCGGTGACACCCGCTTCGTGGTCCGGCTGCCCTTGACCGAGCGGGCCGGGAGCTGACGCCCCCCCGTGTGTTCACACGCCGTGTCGTCACATCAGGGCGCTGTGATCGGTCCCGGGGTCGGCGTGGCTGTCGGGAATGCGCGCCTGTGCCAGCCGCAGCTTGTCGCAGAGGTGTGCGAGCATGCGCAATTCGTCGTCGTCGAGCGCGGGACCGAGGTAGCGGCGGATGCTCGCGGCATGCCGGCGGCCGATCCGCCGCTGCATCTGCGAACCTTCCTCGGTCAGCCTCACCAGAGTGCCCCGCCGGTCCGCCGGATCGGGCTCGCGCGCCACGAATCCGGCGGACTCCAGCCGATCGACCATCCTGCTCAACGACGGTTGGCTGAGCAGGATCTCCCGATTGAGCTCGTGCAGGCGTGCTCGCCTGTCCGGGCAACGACTGAGGGTGAACAGCACGTCGTACTCGCGCATGCTGATCGGGTCCCAGACGTCGTCATCGGCGAACCGGCGGATCAGTGCGACCTGGGCGCGGAAGAGCGCCTCCCACGACTCGGCCGCGAGTCGCGTGCTGCTCACCTTCACGGCCGGTTCACCCGGTGGCGGAGGTGACGTCGGCATCGTCACGAGCGGCCTTCCTGCTCGCATGCGTGGGCGGGTCGGCCGGCACGTGCGCGGGCCGACGCGCCTCGAACTCCCGGCGCAGGTCGGGTGCCATCTCGCCGAGCATGTCCAGCTGCTCCAGCACGGTCTTCAGCGGCAGGCCGGCGTGGTCGACGAGGAACAGCTGACGCTGGTAGTCGCCGAAGAACTCCTGGAAGGTCAGCGTCTTGTCGATGACCTCCTGCGGGCTGCCCACGGTCAGCGGCGTCTGTGCGGTGAACTCCTCCAGCGACGGCCCGTGACCGTAGACCGGCGCGTTGTCGAAGTACGGGCGGAACTCCCGCACGGCGTCCTGGGAGTTGCGGCGCATGAACACCTGTCCGCCGAGGCCGACGATCGCCTGGTCCGCCCGGCCGTGGCCGTAGTGCTCGAAGCGCTCCCGGTACAGGTTGATCAGTCGGATGTAGTGCTCCTTCGGCCAGAAGATGTTGTTGGCGAAGAAACCGTCCGCGAAGTACGCGGCGATCTCCGCGATCTCCGGGCTGCGGATCGAGCCGTGCCACACGAAGGGCGGGATGTCGTCCAGCGGCCGCGGGGTGGAGGTGAACGCCTTCAGCGGCGTGCGGAAACGGCCCTCCCAGTCCACGACGTCGTTGTCCCACAGTTGGCGCAGCAACTGGTAGTTCTCGACCGTCAGGGGGATGCCGTCGCCGATGTTCTTGCCGAACCACGGGTACACCGGTGCGGTGTTGCCCCTGCCCAGCATGAGGTCGACCCGGCCGTCGGCCAGGTGCTGGAGCATCGCGAAGTCCTCGGCGATCTTCACCGGGTCGTTCGTGGTGATCAGCGTGGTCGACGTCGACAGGATCAGTCGCTGCGTGCGCGCGGCGATGTGGCCGAGCATCGTCGTCGGGGAGGACGGCACGAAGGGCGGGTTGTGGTGCTCGCCGGTGGCGAAGACGTCGAGCCCGACCTGCTCGGCGTGCTCGGCGATGGTGGTCATCGCCTTGATGCGCTCGTGTTCGGTGGGTGTGCGGCCGGTCGTCGGGTCCGTGGTCACGTCCCCGACCGTGAAGATGCCGATCTGCATGATCTCTCCCTCGCTCGACACCGCGTCGACTCCGATGTCGATGCGTTTGCATGGATGTGCCGCTCAACGCCAGGAGCCTCGTGGTTGTTCCCCGGTCACCTCGGACCGGTCAGGCGAGCGACCAGGTCTCGTTCAGCGGGCCCGAACCACGGTGGCGATCCGGCTGCGGCGTTCTCGGTGAGCCGGTCGGGATTCGCGGTCGCGGGGATGGCCACGTGGCACCGGGGATCGCTCAGGCACCACTTGATCAGCGCCTGCGCCCAGGTGGTCACGCCGAACGGCCGCAGCGGTGCGAGCTCGGCCGGATCGGGTGGTCTGCGCGTCAGTCCGCCCTCGCCGAGCGGGCGCATGACCAACACCCCGAGGCCGAGTTCGTCCGCCAGGGGCAAGACCCGGCGCTCGACCTCGCGCTCGCGCGGGTTGTAGGGCACCTGGACCGCCTGGATCCGCCCGCTCGACATGACGTCGGTGAGTTCGCCGAAGGCGCGCGGCGAGTAGTGGGTCGCGCCGATCAAGCCGACGCGGCCGTCTTCAGCGGCGGCTTCGAGCATCGGCAGGTGCTCCCGCCATGCCACCAGGTTGTGGATCTGCATCAGGTCCACCCGGCCCCCGAACCACTCCACGGCGCGGTCGAGCTGTTCACGGCCCTCGGCACGAGATCCCGCCCAGACCTTGGTCGCGACGAACGCCTCGTCGCGGCGATCGGA
>DASYMV010000098.1:0-2517 GCA_036008865.1 Pseudonocardiaceae bacterium
CTTCGGCGCACTCGGCATCTTCCTGCTCGTTCTCGGAGCGGTCGGCCCGGCGCTCGCCTGCTTCGGCGTGGCAGCGGTGTCGATGTTGCTGCGCGGATTCACCTGGCACTGAGTCGGGCCGCGTCGCCCGCGACGTGGAACGGTGCCCGTTGGGCACCCGGCCGAACGAGCCGTTCGCGACGCAGATCTTCTTCGGCGATCGGGGCGCGGTGCCGGGTTCCAGCAGTTCCCGGACGAGCCGCTTCCCGCGGCTGCCCGGCGTGATCAGGTCGAGCACACCGGCGCAGCCGCTACGGCCCTTCGCCGGTTCCCGATGGTCCGGCCGGTCGGCGCCGCCGCGGAGCGGCCTCATCGCCATGTTCACCCACGCAGCTCGACGATGACCTGCGGTACCTCCTCCAGCAGTTCCCGCGCCAGCATCCCCGTCATGCTCGTCCGGGGGATGAGACGCTGGCCCGCCATGGCGTGCACGTGACTTGCCCAGCAGGTCTCCCTCGCGAGGTTCTTCGAGCGCGCCAGGAATCCGCCGACCAGACCGGCGAGCACGTCACCGCTGCCCGAGGTGTCCAGTCCGATGTGACCGGTCCCGTCGCGCCACACCGCGCCGCCCGGCTCGGCCACGACACCCATGAGACTGACCACGGCCTGGTACCGGTTCGAGATCTCGACGGCGGCCGAGACGTGGTCGTCGATCGGATCGCCGGGCCGCTGCAACAGGAACGCGGCTTCCTCGGTGTTCGGTGTGAGCACCGCGCGGCCGTGCACCGGCTTCGCGAGGTCCGGGTTCTTGCTCAACGCGCCGAGCGCGTAGGCGTCGATCACCACCGTGCTGTCCTCGGACACCTCGGGCAGCAACCTCTCCAGCATCGCCGAGGTCTCCTCGACCTCGGTCAACCCCACGCCGATCACCACCGACTGCGCTTGCGCGACCAGATCCCGCAGCACGTCCACGCAGTCACGTGACACCGCGCCTTCGGAGTTCTCCGGCAGACCGATCACCATCGCCTCCGGGACGGCCACCGCGGTGGGGGAGGCGTTCGTCTCCGCCAACGCCAGCTGAAGCGTGCCCGCTCCGGCTCGCAGCGCGGCGATCCCGCTCAGCTGCACCGCGCCCGGCACCTGCCGGGCGCCTCCGATGACGAGCACCGTGCCGCGAGACACCGTGTCCGGCTTCCACTCCCGCAGCATCGACGGGGTGATCGTGACGGGCTCAGGCCGATCGTGTGCTGGCATCTTCGGTCTCCGTGGGTTGAGCTCCGTGTTCCTGCAGGTGCTGCGTCTCGTGCTCGTTCACGAGCGAGTACCCGTCGCCGTGGCGTTCCCATGCGGTCAGCGAACCGTTCGCCACGACCGTGGCTCTGGCACCTGCCAGCAGTTCCGGTTCGGGCACACCTTCCAGGAGATAGCGCAGCAGGTACGCGGTCATCTCGTGGGCGAACAACAGCACCCGTTCACCACGGTGCGCCAGCGTCAGGTCCGCGAACAGCGTGCGCAGGCGCAGCGCGACGTCCGCCCAGGACTCACCTCCCGGCGGCCGGTAGTAGAACTTGCCCAGCCGTCGCTTGCGGATCAGCTCGTCGGGGTAGCGCTCTGCCACACCGTGCGTTGTCAGCAGGTCCAGGACGCCCAGCTCCCGGTCGCGCAACCGCTCGTCGACGATGAACGTGGGCCGGTAGCCCTCCACCTGTTCGAGCGCGAGTCGTGCGGTGTCCATCGCCCGCCGGTACGGCGAGGACACCACGACATCAGGCCGTTGCGCCGGCGGCAGTTCGGCCAGCCAGCGCCCGACCGCCAAGGCCTGCTCCTCGCCCCGGTCCGACAGTGGCACGTCAGCGTCCCGTTCGAGGATGTCGATCACTTCGAGGCCTCCTGACTCGGCCTCCTCCCTGGCGACGTTGCCGGTGCTCTCGCCGTGCCTGATCAATCCGACCCAACCGAGATCTGTCATCACGGGTGCGTACCCGTTTCCGGTGCCCGTCAGTCCTCGATCACCGCGTCCAGCCGCCCGGCTTTCACCGCGGCGACCAGATTCGCGTGGTCGGTCACGGTCTGATTCGCGTAATCGACCGCGTACTCGGCGAACGCCTCGTCCAGCTCTTCGCCGCTGGAACCGAAGTAGCCGGCGAGCAGGCGCGGATCGATCGAGCGCATGTGCGCACGCGCCAGCAGTGCTCCCGCCAACCTGCCGTAGTCGTCGAGGTGGTCGCGCTTCAACGTGGTCGCGTCGATCTCACCCTTGCGATTGCGGAACTGGCGGACGATGAAGTGCCTGCCCTCGATGGTGGTCCAACCGAGCAGGATGTCGCTCTCGGCCTGCACCAACCTGGCGCCGTGCACGATCCGCTTGCCCTCGTGCTTGGCGGGCTCGACCCGGAGGTGAGGTGTCAGTGCGGACGGTCGCGCCTCCTTCGCCTGCAGGATCAGCGCCTCATCCCCGTTGCCGCGCAACAGGACCAGGTAATTGCGGAAGCCGACGCTCCCGGTACCGACGACGCGGAAGGCCACATCGGACACCGC
>DASYMV010000099.1:0-1727 GCA_036008865.1 Pseudonocardiaceae bacterium
AGCCCGAGCCCGAGATCGACGTCCCCGGCACCGGCGCGGTCTTCGTGCCACTGAAGTACCGCTACCGGGATCAGGAGCTGGAGCTCGTCAGCACCACCGCGGTGTTCGGCACGCCGCTGGACATCACCGTCGCCGAACTCGCCATCGAGTCCTTCTTCCCGGCGAACTCAGCCACAGCCGACGTGTTGCGTTCGGTGCAGCCGTCGCGGAGAGGCGGTAAATGAGATGCGGCCTCCATCCGCGCGGTTACACTTCGGAACATGATCCTCTGGAAGTGATCCCACGCGCAGCAGCACCCCGCCCGTTCTGCACCGGAGGAGACACCTCATGAACGACAAGCCCGTAGCGAGCAGCGCCGACGGGACCGGCCCCGAGGCGACCGAGAGCGACACGCCGAGCGTCGTACCCAACCGCCGGGAACGCCGAGGACAAGGTCACAAGACCGAGCAGATCAGCAAGATTCCCGGTCACCCGCACAACTCGAACGTCGCCAAGCAGCGCCAGTTCAACAACCGGCGCGGAGGCTGAGCAAGTGCCCGCCGGCCCGGAGAAGGGGCCGGCGGGCACTTGCTGGACCTCGTCGAGTGACCGGTCGGGCCAGCTGGGGTTTTCCCGGTCAGCGTGCTCCTGTCGGGTGTCTTGATCTGCCGTTTCGCATCGCGGAGAACTAGCCTGGAAGTCGGAGTTGTCCTGGGCCGGTGCGGGAACGGAGGCGCCACATGAGGATCGCGGACGTGTTGCGGACCAAGGGCTCGAAGGTGGCGACGGTAGAGCCCGGAGCAACGGTGACCGAACTGCTGGCCGGTCTGGCCGAGCACAACGTGGGTGCGATGGTCGTGGTCGGAGCGGACGGAATCGCCGGCATCGTCTCCGAGCGGGACGTGGTGCGGCGGCTCAACGAGCGGGGTGCGGCACTGCTCGACGCTCCGGTCGCCGACATCATGACGACGGGCGTCTTCACCTGCACACCTCAGGACACCGTCGACAGCCTGACCGTCGTGATGACCGAACGGCGCTTTCGCCACGTGCCGGTCGTCGCCGACGGTGAACTCGTCGGCATCGTCAGCATCGGTGACGTGGTGAAGAGCCGGATCAACCAGCTCGAGCTGGAAGAGGGGCAGCTGGAGGCCTACATCACGCAGGGCTGAGCCACTGGGCCGGCCGGGCACCCGCTTGCTCGCGGTGGCACCTCGGGCTTGCTGCAGGACTGCCACCTGTTGATCCGCGACCTGGAGGCGTACGAATTCGAGTGATGCTCGCCGAGATCACCGAAGCCGCGCGTGCCCTGCTCGACGACCTGGACGAGCAGCAGCGCGCGGCTTCGGTGCGTCCGGTCACCGACGACGACCTGCGCCACCGGTGGGCGTACACGCCAGGGGAGCGGGCCGGTGTTGTACTCGGTGACCTCTCACGGCCGCAGCGCAAGGCCGTGCACCGGCTGCTCGCCACCGTGCTGAGCCCGCACGCCTACGCGCAGGCGACGACGATCATGGCGCTGGAGGACGTGCTCGACCACCGGGAGGGCGGCCATCGCAACCGCCACAACGGGGACTACTGGACGGTCCTGTTCGGCACGCCCGGAGCCGACGAGCCGTGGGGCTGGCGAGTGGAGGGTCACCACCTGTCGGTGAACGTGGTCGTCGCCGAGGGGAAGGTCTCCGCGACGCCGTTCTTCCTGGGGGCCAACCCCGCACGCGTCACCTACGGTGACGCGAGCGTGGTTCAGC
>DASYMV010000100.1:0-23522 GCA_036008865.1 Pseudonocardiaceae bacterium
GCACTCGTGTCGACCGTTCCGCAGAACCAGCAGCAACGCGACGCCGAGCAGTACGACCTCGGTCAGGCGACGATGAGCATGATGATCACGGCGGCCGATCTCGGCATCGGCAGCGGCCACGCCGCCGTGGCCGACCAGGAACTCGCGCAACGGCTCCTCGGGTTCCCGGACGGGAGGTTCTGCGCGTACCTCATCGCGATGGGTTACCCCGCCGACCGGCCACTGCGGCCGATCCAACGCCCGAACCGGCGGCCGTTCGACGAGGTCGTCCACTGGGAACGCTGGTAGGCCGCCGGTTCTCGCTCAAGAGGAGTGGGACAGCGACGGATTGCTGACCGGGGACCCCTTCCCCACCGGGGCGATCGGCAGCAACGTGCGGCCGCTCGGACCGACTTCGATGTCGGTGCCCATGGCGGGACACACACCGCAGTCGAAACACGGCGTCCAACGGCAGTCGTCCTGCTCGTGCTCGTCGAGCGCGTCCTGCCAGTCCGACCAGAGCCATTCCTTGTCCAGGCCCGAGTCCAGGTGGTCCCAGGGCAGCACCTCGAGCTCTTCACGTTCACGCGTGGTGAACCAGTCGAGGTCGACACCCAGCGGCTCCAGCTCGGCCGCGGCGGACCCGACCCAGCGCTCGTAGGAGAAGTGCTCCGACCAACCGTCGAACCGGCCGCCGTCGCGCCACACGCGCTCGATGACCCGGCCCACGCGGCGGTCACCGCGCGACAGCAGTCCTTCGATCAGCGATGGCTTGCCGTCGTGGTAGCGCATGCCGATGTTGCGGCCCAGGCCGCGGTCGGCGTTCACGGCCTCTCGCAGCTTGCGCAGGCGGTTGTCCACGGTGTCCGGGTCGCACTGCGAGGCCCACTGGAACGGCGTGTGCGGCTTGGGTATGAAGCCACCGATCGAGATCGTGCAGCGGATGTCCTTGCGGCCACTGGCCTCCCGGCCCGCGCGAATGACGTTCTTCGCCATCTCCGCGATCTGCAGCACGTCTTCGTCGGTCTCGGTCGGCAGGCCGCACATGAAGTACAGCTTCACCTGCCTCCAACCGTTGGAGAACGCGGCGCTGACGGTCCGGATGAGGTCTTCCTCGGAGACCATCTTGTTGATGACGCGGCGCAACCGCTCGCTGCCGCCCTCGGGCGCGAACGTCAAGCCGGAACGACGGCCGTTGCGCGAGAGCTCGTTGGCGAGGTCGACGTTGAAGGCGTCGACGCGGGTGCTGGGCAGGGACAGACCGGTGTTGGTGCCCTCGTACCGGTCGGCGAGCCCCTTGGTGATCTCCGCGATCTCGGAGTGATCGGCACTGGAGAGCGAGAGCAGGCCGACCTCCTCGAAGCCGGTGGCCTCCAGCCCGCGCTGCACCATCGCACCGATGCCCTCGATGGACCGCTCCCGCACCGGACGAGTGATCATGCCGGCCTGGCAGAAGCGGCAGCCTCGGGTGCACCCGCGGAAGATCTCGACGCTCATCCGCTCGTGCACGCTCTCGGCGAGAGGCACGAGCGGCTGCTTCGGGTACGGCCAGGCGTCGAGGTCCATCGTGGTGCGCTTGAACACGCGGTAGGGCACGCGCTCGCGGTTGGGCACCACGCGCTGGATGCGGCCGTCCGGCAGGTACTCGACGTCGTAGAAGCGCGGGACGTACACGCCACCGGTCTCCGCGAGGCGCGTCAGCAGCTCGTCCCGACCACCGGGGCGTCCCTCGGCCTTCCACGCCCGGACGATGTCGGTGATCTCCAGGACGGCTTCCTCACCGTCGCCGAGCACCGCGGCGTCGATGAAGTCGGCGATCGGCTCCGGGTTGAACGCCGCGTGGCCGCCGGCCACGACGACCGGGTGCTCGTCGGTCCGGTCGCATGCGTGGAGCGGGATGCCGGCGAGGTCGAGCGCGGTGAGCATGTTCGTGTAGCCGAGTTCGGTGGCGAAGCTCACGCCGAACAGGTCGAAGGCGCCCAGCGGCCGGTGCCCGTCGACGGTGAACTGCGGCACGCCGTGCTCACGCATCAACGCCTCGAGGTCCGGCCAGACCGCGTAGGTGCGTTCGGCGAGCACGTCGGAGAGTTCGTTGAGGACCTCGTAGAGGATCATCACGCCCTGGTTGGGCAACCCGACCTCGTAGGCGTCCGGGTACATCAGCGCCCAGCGCACGGCGGCGCTGTCCCAGTCCTTGAGGGTCGCGTTGAGCTCCCCGCCGACGTACTGCACCGGCTTGGAGACCCGCGGCAACAGGGGTTCCAACCTAGGGAAAACCGACTCCACGCTCACGGTTCACCAGCGTAACGGCTGCGGCGGGCGGCCACTGACCGCCCGCTGGCAGCACAGGTTCAGCCCCCGATGCCGGCGAAGAACCGCTCGATGCGGGGCGCGTCCGCGCCGGCGAAGATCTCCTCGGGCGGGCCCTGCCGCAGCGCTTTGCCGCCGTCCATGAAGACCACCCAGTCCGCGACCTCGTGGACGAACCGCATTTCGTGGGTGACCACCACCATCGTCATCCCCTCGGCGGCCAGGCTCTTCATCACCGCGAGGACCTCGCCGACCAGTTCGGGATCCAGCGCCGAGGTGGGTTCGTCGAACAGCATCACGCTGGGTTCGAGCGCCAGCGCACGAGCGATGGCGACCCGTTGCTGTTGACCACCGGAAAGCTGGTGCGGGTACTTGCGGACGTGGTCGGCGAGACCGACCTTGGCCAGCAGGTCCAGTGCCCGTCGCTCGACCTCCGCCGAGTCGGCCAGCCGGAGGTACGCGGGGGCGAGGGTGACGTTCTGCAGAGCGGTCTTGTGCGGGAACAGGTTGAACTTCTGGAACACCATGCCGACGTGCCTGCGCTGCCGCGCGATGTCACGGTCACCGACAGGGCGCAGGACGCCGCGTTCGAGCCGGTGCCCCATCTGCTCACCGTCGATCTCGACGGTTCCGCCCTCCGGCCTCTCCAGCCAGTTGAGCGTGCGGACCAGCGTCGTCTTTCCCGATCCGGAAGGTCCGATGATCGCGACGACCTCGCCCCGGTGCACGTCGAGATCCACGCCGTCGAGCACGGTCACGGGGCCGTAGGACTTGTGGATGTCCCGTGCCTTGACCACGACCTCACCCTCGTGCGGTACGCGCTGCTTGTCGCCGGGCAGTTCCGCCGCCTCGCCGGGCGCAGCGCTGGTCGCCACCGCCCGGTAACGGCGCCTGCGCACGTCCAGTGACCGCTCCACCAATGCCCGCAGGCGGTCGAACACGGTGACCAGCACCACGTAGTAGATCGCCACCCCGAGCAGGGTCTCCAGCACCTTGAAGTTCTGCGTGTAGAGGCGTTGTCCCACAAGCAGGATCTCCGCGAGGGAGATCGCGCTCACGAGCGAGGTCAGCTTCAGGATCGTGACGAACTGATTGCCCAGCGCGGGCAGCGCGACGCGGAAGGCCTGTGGGATCACCACGTGCCGCTGCACGCCCGCGTAGGGAATTCCGAGGGCCTGCGCCGCCTCGCCCTGGCCGGACTCGACGGCCTGCAGGCCACCTCGATGGATCTCGGCCATGTAGGCGGTCTCGCTCAGCACCATGGCGACGAGCCCGGCGATGAAGGGGCTCGCGAGGAACGGTCGCAGCTCGGGCAACACCTGCGGCGCGTTGTAGACGAAGATCAGCAGGACCAGCAGCGGGAGGCTGCGGAAGAACCAGACGTAGGTCGACGCGACCGCGCGGACCGGGCGGACCGAGGAGCGCTGCATCAGCGCGACGCCCATGCCCAGCACCGTGGCGATCACCCAGGCGAGGACCGCGAGCACGATGACGAGCAGGGATGCCCGCCACAGGTCGTGGTTTCCGAACAGGCCGAACGTGTAGGCCCAGTCGAAGGACGTACCGCCCGCCTGCTTCGCCTCACCCGTGCCGTCGCCCAGGATCTGCTTGACCTGTACGTCGTTCACGGGACGGAGGTTGTACTGGGCGAGCAGCTCGTCGTACTGACCGGACTGCTTGAGCTCGTCGAGCGCCTTGCCGAGCGCGTCGAGCAGAGCGGTGTTGCCCTTGGCGACGGCGATGCCCACCACGGCGGGCGCGATCAGCTCAGAACTGGTGATCGCGAGCCGCGCACCGGACTTGTCGACCGCGTCCTTGGCGACTGCCGCATCGGTGAGCTGAGCGTCGACCTGGCCCGACAGGAGCGCCTGGCTGCCCTCCGGGTCCGAGGTGAACTCCCGGACGTCCACCGGCTGCTGTCTCGCCGTCAGGCAGGCGTCCGAGACCTGTCCGCGCAGTACCTGCACCACCTTGCCGCCTTTGATGACGGCGATGCGCTTGCCGCACAGCTGGTCGGGCGCCGTGGGCTGGAAGGGCCCGCCCGCCAGTGCCACCAGGGAGTTGCCGGTCGTGAAGTACGGCAGGTAGTCGACCTGCTGCGCGCGCTCGGGCGTGATGTACAGCGCCGAGATGATCACGTCGAAGCGATTGGCCTTCACCCCCGCGATGAGCTGCTCGAACCGCGTGTCGACGAACTCCGGCCGCAACCCCGTGCGCCCGGCGAGAGCTCGTCCCATCTCCGGGTCGAATCCCTTCGGCATGCCGCCGTCGAGGTAGCCGTACGGGGGGTAGGTGAGGTCGTCCCCCATCGTCAGCACGCCGGACTCCACCGTGGAGGTCTTCGACGACGCGGTGTCCGAGGAGCCTGCCGAGGAACAGGCGACGAGCGCGACCAGCAGTCCTACGAGCAGCAGGCTGAGCCTGCCGCGTGCCGTGGTCCTACGCATGAGTGCTCCTTCGGCGCCGGCGCAGCACGGGGCTGAGCGATGCCCGTACGCTAGGATTGTGGAACAATCTGCGTCAAGGGCTGACGCTGTTAAGGCCATGTTTCGCCGCTAGCTGCACTTGAGCTGTATTGAGTTGTGGAACAATCGTCGATAGGTTGGAGCTCGTGACAGCCAGCAGCAACGACCCGGTGCCCACAGGGGACCGGGTGGCCGAGGCCCTGCGTGAGCGGATCGCTGAGGGGCACCTGTTGCCGGGCACCCAGCTGCGCGACACGGCACTGGCCACGGAGTTCGGAGTCTCCCGCCACACATTGCGCGGAGCGCTGCGAGTGCTGGAGTACGAGGGCCTGATCGTGTACCAGATGCACAAGGGTGCGGTCGTCAAGACGCTGTCCGTCGAGGACGTGCACGAGATCTACCGGGTCCGCCGCACTCTCGAACTCAGTGCCGTCGAGTACAGCGCGGTAGCACCCCAGCCGGTGCTCGACGAACTCGACGCCGCCGTGCGCACGGCCGAACTCGCCGTGGCGGAGATGGCGTGGAACCAGGTCGGCACCGCGAGCCTGCACTTCCACCAAGCGGTGGTGGCCCTCCTCGGCAGCCACAGCATCGACCAGTTCTTCCGCGGAATTCTGGCCCAACTCCGGCTCGCGTTCGCCACCATGCAGGATGAAGCGGGGTGGCAGACGCCGTGGATCCCGCGGGATCGAGAGATCTGCGACCTCATCCGTGGTGGACGTAGGGACAGCGCCAGAGCTCTCACGCTGCAGTACCTCGACGACTCGGAACGAGGCGTGCTCGACGTGGTGCGAGCAGGCGAGATGAATCAACAACGGTCAAGCCGGCGGCGCACGTCGTCCGGCAGCCGACGGGAGGCATGAATGGGTTCCCCTGCCGCTGCATACCAAGCGACCAAGGGTGGCGCGCTCGACATCGATCGCGAGTTCTACCGACGACTCGCGGACGCGCACCCGGGGCACGAACTGATCGACTCCTTCGAGATCGGGATCCGTTCCGGCCGCGCCTGGACCGTGCCGCAGGGCCACCTCTGCCGTCTGGTGACGGTGGAAGGCCCTCAGGTCGGCGATTTCAACGTGTGGAACCTGAACGACCCCAGGGAACGCCTGTGGGCCGCGCGGACACGCCAGCTCCAGCGGGCGCACGTCAGCACCTTCGACCGCCTGTGGTCGAACCTGCCGTTCCTGCGGCCGCTGTTGACGATCACCGGCGACACGCTCGCCGACTACGGCGTCGACGAGCAGGGCGGGCGGGTGCACGACCTGCTCGGCACCCGCTGCGACCCGTATGTGAACCGGATGCTCACCGGTGAAGACTTCGACTTCCACTGCCACTCGAACCTCACTCGTGCCGTCCTCCCCTACGGGCTGACCGAATTCGACGTGCATGACGTGCTGAACGTGTTCCAGTGCACGGGGTTGAACGACCAGGACCGCTACTTCATGAAGGACTGCCCGGCTCAGCCCGGCGACTTCCTCGAGTTCTTCGCCGAGATGGACCTGCTGTGCGCCCTGTCGACCTGCCCCGGTGGCGACCTGTCGGTCCCGCTGTGGGGTCCCGACGCGCGCGACCCGATCGACGTCTGCCACCCGATCGGCGTCGAGGTCTACCGGCCCGACCCCGACTTCCTGGCAGGGTGGGCACCACCTGAGCGTGCGTCGTACCGGAACGTGCACGGCATGCGTGCACCGCAGTGGGGTGAGGCGTGATGACGAGCCCGGTGATCGACCTCAACAGCGACCTCGGCGAGGGGTTCGGCATCTGGTCGCTCGGTGACGACGATGCGCTCCTGGAGGTCGTCTCCAGTGCGAACGTCGCCTGCGGCTTCCACGCCGGCGACCCGTCGGTGCTGCGCCGGGTGACCGAGAAGGCCGCGGAGCGCGGCGTGGTGATCGGCGCGCAGGTGGGTTACCGCGACCTTCCCGGCTTCGGCCGCCGATTCATCGACGTCGACCCCGCCGAACTGGTCAACGACGTCATCTACCAGATCGCCGCGCTGGACGGCTTCGCCCGCATCGCCGGATCGAAGGTCAGCTACGTCAAGCCGCACGGTGCGCTCTACAACGCGATCGTCACGCACGCCGAACAGGCGGCCGCGGTGGTGGACGCGGTGAAGCGTTACGATCCCGCGCTCCCGGTGCTGGGGCTGCCCGGCTCGCAGTGGTTGCGCCAGGCCGAAGCGGCCGGTCTGACGCCGGTTGCTGAGGCCTTCGCCGATCGGGCCTACACACCGGAGGGCGCGCTGGTGTCGCGACGACTTCCAGGGGCCGTGGTGCACGAGCCCGACGAGGTCGTCCGGCGCAGCGTCCGGATGGCGACCGACGGCACGATCCAGGCGGTCGACGGCAGCGTCGTCACCGCCGCGCCCAGGTCGTTGTGCGTGCACGGCGACACGCCTGGCGCGGTCGAGATCGCCCGCCGGGTGCGTGACGGCCTGCTCGAGGCCGGGGTCACGATCCAGCCGTTCGCCAAGTAGTTCAGCGCAACAGCAGACGACCCAGCCGCCGGGCCGCGACGACGACGCCGATCGCCGCCATCACGGCGAAGTACGTGATGTGGCCGAGCATGCTCCACCCCACGAACCCCGTGGTGAGGCCGCGCATCATCTCGATCGCGTGGTAGAGCGGCGTGCACTGCACGACCACCTGCAGCGCCTTCGGGTACACGGTGATCGGGTAGAAGGTGGTGGAGAAGAGGAACAACGGCAGGATCGCGAGTTGCACCAGGTCGAAGTCCTGCCACGACCTCATGAACGTCGTCGCGGCCATGCCGATCGCCGCGAACGCGAAGGCCACGACCAGCGCCGCGGGCAGCGCGAGCAACGCCCACGGTGAGCTGATCAGCCCCATGCCGAGCATCACGGCGAGGAAACCCGCCGCGTACATCCCGCCGCGCAGCAGTGCCCAGGTGATCTCGCCGATCGCGATGTCCAGAGGCCCCAGAGGGGTCGCGAGCATCGCGTCGTACAGCTTGGCGTACCTGAACTTGAAGAAGATGTTGAAGGTGGCGTCGTACACCGCCCCGTTCATCGCCGAGGCGGCCAGCAGCGCCGGCGCGACGAACGCCGCGTAACTCAGCGGCTGGCCGCCCGGCCCGGTGACCACCGCGACCAGCTTGCCGAAGCCGAATCCCAATGAGAGCAGGAAGAACAGCGGTTCGAAGAAGCCGGATACCACGGCGAGCCAGGCGCGGCGGTTGACCAGCACGGCGCGCTCGACGAGCACGCGCGCACGGCCCGCGTACAGGCCCGGCGGCACGATGCGCAGCACCAGGCCGGAGCTCTCCCGTTGCTCGGCCGTCGGGTGTTCTGCCGTCCGCGTCATCGCTACACCGCCAACCTGCGTTGGAAGTACCTGCGGCCCAGCACGACGCCGACCACGAGAACCGTGATCAGGAAGGCGACGTGTCCCAGGGCGGACAACAGCGTCAGCGTGCCGAACGCGGCACCACGGCACAGTTCGATGCCGTGCCACACCGGCGTGATCCACGCGATCGGCTGGATCCACGTCGGCAGTTGGCTGATCGGGAAGAACGCTCCGGTGAACAGGGTCATCGGCATCACCACGAACCGGAACAGGCCGTTGAAGGCTTGCGCGTTCTCCCTGGTCGCGGTGAACGCGACGACCGGCGCGCAGAACGCCATGCCCGCGAGCAACGCGAACGGCAACGCGAGCAGCAGGCCCGGCCCGTCCACCGCTCCCAGGAGCAATGCGATGAGCAGGAACGCGATGCTGGTGCCGAGCAGTCGCAACGCGATCCAGCCGAGCTGGCCGTAGAGCACCTGCGCCGGGGTGATCGGCGTCGCGATCACCCCCCAGTAGGTGCGCTCCCACTTGAACGACGACAACACGGCGTAGGTCGATTCCCACGTCGCGTTCTGCACCGCCATCACCACCAGGAGCGCGGGAGCCAGGAAGACGAGGTAGGGGTGGCCTCCGGTCGCCGGACCGGGCTGCACCTGCGAGCCGAACCCGAACCCCATGGCCACCAGGAACAGCACCGGCTGCAGCAGGCTCGAGACCACCGTCGCCCGCCAGTTGCGGCGGTACCAGACCCAGTGTTTCTCCACCGCGAGCAACGAGGCGCGCAACGGGCCGACGACGACCCCGGTCGAGCGCGTCTGCAGCGTTGTGCTGTCCATCAGTCCACCAGGCTTCGGCCGGTGAGGCGGAGGAAGACGTCCTCCAGCGTGCTGCGGCGCACCAGGCTCGACACCAGCCGGACCCCGCGGGCCTGCACGGCGGCCAGCGCCGCCTCGCCGTCCCCCGTGTAGAGCAGCAGGCGGTCCGGCAGCACCTCGACACGTTCCGCGAGGTCGGAGACGGACGGCACGGCCGCCTCCTGCTCCCCCGGCGTGAACCGGAGCTCGAGGACCTCGCGGGTTGAGTAGCGGCTGATCAGCTCGCCGGGCGAGCCCTCGGCGGCGATCCGGCCGCCGTCCATCACCACGAGCCGGTCGCAGAGCTGCTCCGCCTCGTCCATGTAGTGGGTGGTGATGATCAACGTGACACCGGACTGCTTGAGCCGGAAGAGGCGGTCCCACAGCAGGTGGCGGGCCTGCGGGTCGAGCCCCGTCGTCGGTTCGTCGAGCAGCAGCATGTCCGGGTCGTTGATCAGGGACCGGGCGATGGTCAGGCGCCGCTTCATGCCGCCCGAGAGCGGCTCCACGTCCGAGTCGGCGCGCTCGGTGAGCTGGGCGAAGTCGAGCAGTTCCACGGCCTTCTCCCGCACCTGCGCGCGGGACAGGCCGAAGTACCTGCCGTAGACCTGCAGGTTCTGCCGCACGGTCAACTCGGTGTCGAGGTTGTCCATCTGCGGCACGACACCGATGCGGGAGCGGATCTTCGGACCGTCGCGGTCCGGATCGAGGCCGAGCACCTGGAGATCGCCGCCCGTGCGAGGCGACACGCAGGCGACCATCCGCATGGTCGACGACTTGCCCGCCCCGTTCGGGCCGAGGAAGCCGAAGGCCTCCCCGCGACGGACCTCGACGTCGATACCGCGGACGGCTTCGAAACTGCCGAAGTGCTTGGTCAGGCCCACGGCCTTCACGAGGACGGGATCGGCGATGGTCACATTCGCGACCCTAACCGGGGATCCCGACCGTTTCAGCGGAATGTCGCGAGCCCCCGCGGGGAGCGAGCGGAACGCTCCGTGCCGTGGACGACACGAGCGTTCCGCTCATTCCACAACAGGTCAGAGGTTGGGGAACCAGAGCTTGATCTCGCGCTCGGCGGATTCGGCCGAGTCGGAGCCGTGCACCAGGTTGTACTGGACCTCGAGGCCGTAGTCGCCGCGCAGCGTGCCCGGCGTCGCCTTCTCCACCGGGTCCGTGCCACCGGCGAGCTGGCGGAACGCCGCGATCGCACGAGGACCTTCGACCACGGCTGCCACAACGGCTCCGCTGGTGATGAACTCCAGCAGCGACTCGAAGAACGGCTTGCCGTCGTGCTCGGCGTAGTGCTGCTCGGCGGTCGCGCGGTCCACGTCGCGCAGCTCTAGTGCGGCCAGCTTGAGGCCCTTGCGTTCGATGCGCGAGATCACCTCGCCGACCAGTCCACGGCTCACGCCATCGGGCTTGACCAGGACCAGGGTGCGCTCAGTCACGGCCGTCCGTACTCCTTCTCGCGGGGATGTCAGAACCCGTGGTGTGTCACGGGACTGACAAGAGGGTAACCACGCAGCTCTGTGCGCCGTGCCACAGGTGGCTTCCACTCACGACGGCTGCAGGGTCTTCGACCACAGCGAAGCTCCGGTCGCATCCCGCAGCCACACGGTCAAGTCCGCGCTGTGGCCGTCCACCGCGACCTCACCGAAGTGCTGGAATCCCTCCAGCGGTGAGGCGTTCGGCGCCGGCGGCGCGTGCACGAACACGGCCTCAGGACCGAACGTGGGGTCGAGCGTGTTCGGGCCGAACGCGCCGGCGTGTGCCGGTCCGGAGACGAACTCCCAGAACGGGTCGAAGTCCGCCACCGCGGCACGGTCCGGCGAATAGTGGTGCGCGGCCGTGTAGTGCACGTCCGCGGTCAGCCACACCACGTTGCGCACCCGGCGCATCGCCAGTTCGCGCAGCACCCACGCGAGTTCGTGCTCACGGCCGCCCGGCGCACCCGGCAGCCCGTTCGCCACACCCTCGATGTCCTTGCCGTCCGGGACGATCAGGCCGAGCGGCAGGTCGTTGGCAACGATCTTCCACGTGGCCCTGCTGCGGGACAGCGAGTCGACGAGCCAGCGCGCCTGCTGGTCACCGAGGACGTGCCCGGCCCCGTCACGCGGCGCGTTGTTGGCGTCCTTGTAACTGCGCATGTCGAGCACGAAGATCTCGACGTGCCTGCCGTAGGCGAACTTGCGGTAGACGCGGCCGTCCACGGCGCGCTGCGGGTCGACCGGCTGCCACTCGTGGAACGCCTGGAACGCCCGGGCCGCGAGCACGTCGGCACGCTTCTCGGTGTAGCCGGGCCGGTCCAGGATCTCGCCGGGGTACCAGTTGTTGGCGACCTCGTGGTCGTCCCACTGGACGTAGCCGGGCACGGCGGCGGTGAACGCGCGGTACTGGGGGTCCATCATGTTGTAGGCGAACTGGCCGCGGTACTCGTCCAGCGTCTCGGCGACCTTGGACTTCTCGGGGGTCACGACGTTGCGCCAGATGCGACCGTCCGGCAGCGTCACCTTCTCGACGATCGGCCCGTCCGCGTAGACGGTGTCGCCGCTGTGGAGGAAGAAATCCGGCCTGCGGGCGGCCATCGTGCCGAAGATGGGCATACCGCCGAGGTCGGGGTTGCTGCCCCAGCCCTGGCCCGCCACGTCGCCGGTCCACACGAAGCGCACGTCCTCACGTCCCAGCGGCGCGGTGCGGAAGGTGCCGGTCACCGGCTCGCTGCGCACGCGCTGGTCGAGGTCCTCCGCGGTGACGCGGTAGTACACCTGCCTGCCGGGCACGAGGTGGTCGAGCCGCACCTTGCCCGTGCCACCGGTTTCCGGTGTGAGCAGCGGTCCGGTCACGGACCGCGAGTGACGGAACGACGGGTCGCCCGCGACCTCGACGATCATGCGCGACGGGCGGTCCGCACGTGTCCACACCAGCGCCCCGTCCGCGGTCACGTCGCCGGACTGCACGCCGTGGCTCAGCACCGGCCGGCCGGCCCGCACGAACGCCGGCGCGGCGAACGCCGTACCCGGCACGAGCGCCGCACCCACTCCCATCGCCCCGGCGCGCAGCAACGTCCGCCGGTTCAGCACCCGATCATCAGTCATGCCCGAGTTCTAGCCGCCGTGCGAGGACGGCACCCCAACCCGAGGCGAATGCGGGGTGAAGTTACTGCTGGCTGGGCAGGCGACCCTCGGCGATCCGCCTGGTCATGTCCCGGCGCAACCACAGCAGGTAGGCCCACACCAGGCTGAACAGCACACCGACCACGCCGAGCGCTGTCATCGCGAACCACGACGCGACCATCACCACGTGCAGGCCGATGATCACGCCGATGCTCCAGCGGTGCCGCAGCAGCGCACATGTGACGATCAGGCCCACGAGCAGGATGAAGACCAGCACGCCGCTCGTCGTGCCGATCCCGCCACCGACCTTCGCGACGACCGGGATCGCGAGCGCCAGAACGATCGCCTCGATGATCAGGGTGCCGGCCATGATGCCGCGGAAGGCCTTCATCGGGTCTTTGCGCGGCGGCGTCGGCGTGCTCATGCGGGCTCCTTGCCGAACAGGGCGCGTGCCTCACCTGCGGTGACCACGGAGCCGGTCACCACAACACCGGCACCGGACATCAACCCGTCGTCACCGGCTTCCTCGGCCAGGCGGACGGCCTCCTCGATCGCGTCGTCCAGACGCGGCTGCACGACGAGCCGGTCCTCACCGAAGATCGGCATCGCGACACCGGCCAGGGTGTCGGCGTCCATCGCACGTGCCGAGGAGTTGCTGGTGAGGACTACCTCGTGCACCACGGGTTCCAACTCCGCGAGGATGCCGGCGGCGTCCTTGTCCTCCATGACACCGACCACCGCCACCAGCCTGCGGAAGTCGAACTCGTCGTTCAGGGCCGCGGCGAGCGCCTTGGCGCCGTGCGGGTTGTGCGCTGCGTCGATCAGCACGGTGGGCGCGGAGCGCACGCGCTCGAGGCGGCCCGGCGACGCGACGGAGGCGAAGCCCTCGCGGATCGCCTCGACGTCCAACTGGCGCTGTGCGCCCGCACCGAAGAACGCCTCCACCGCGGCCAGGGCGAGCACCGCGTTGTTCGCCTGGTGTGCTCCGTGCAGCGGCAGGAAGATCTCGTCGTACACACCGCCGAGGCCCTGCAGCTTGAGCACCTGCCCGCCGACCGCGATGTCGCGCTGCAGCACGCCGAATTCCATGCCCTGCCGCGCCACCGTGGCGTCGACCTCGGCACTGCGGTCGAGGATCACCTTGGCCGCCTCCGGCGTCTGTTCCGCCACCACGGCGACGGAGCCCGGCTTGATGATGCCGGCCTTCTCCCGCGCGATGGATTCCACGTCACCGCCGAGGTACTCGACGTGGTCGATGCCGATCGGCGTGATCACCGCGATGCGCGCATCGGCGATGTTCGTGGCGTCCCAGGAACCGCCCATGCCGACCTCGACGACCGCGACGTCCACGGGCGCGTCCGCGAAGGCCGCGAAGCCCATGCCCGTCAGCACCTCGAACTTGGTCATCGGAACGTCCGTGCGACCGTCCACCATGGACAGGTACGGCTCGATGTCCCGGTAGACCTCGACGTAGCGTTCCGGGCTGATCGGCGCGCCGTCGATGCTGATGCGCTCGGTGGCCAGCTGCAGGTGCGGGCTCGTGTAACGGCCGGTGCGCAGACCGATGCGCGAGAGCAGAGCATCGATCATCCGAGAGGTCGACGTCTTGCCGTTGGTACCGGCGACCTGGATCACCGGGTACGACTCCTGCGGATCTCCGAGCACGTGCGTGAGGACCTTGACGCGCTCCAGCGAGGGGGCGATCTTGGTCTCCGGCCAGCGGGTGTTCAACTCGGCCTCGACGGCGCGCAGCGCCTCCAGTGCCCCTGGATCGGAACTGGGCACGATCACTTCCCCTGGCAGTCGCCGACAGTCACGTCGAAAGTCTACGTGCGCCGCGGACGGCCAGCTCACGGCCGTCCGCGGCGCACGCCTCAGCCTTGCGGCAACGCTTCGAGGCGCGCCTTGACCCGGTCGATCTCCGCGAGCGCGGCGTCACGACGCGCCTGGATCTTCGCGACGACGTCGGCGGGGGCCTTGCCGGTGAAGGCGGGGTTGTTGAGCTTCGCCTCGGTCTGGGTCAGCTCCTTCTCCGCGACGGCGAGGTCCTTGGCCAAACGCTTGCGCTCGGCCACCACGTCGATGGCGCCGGACGTGTCCAGCTCCACCTTCACGGTGCCCTTGGGCAGGCCGACCTCGAGCGACACGCTCACCGCGTAGCCCTCGCCCGGCTCGGTCATCCTGGTCAGCGCACGCACTGCGGGGACCTGGTCGAGCAGGTCGACGCAGCAGGCACCGCGGACCTTGCCCGCGACGCGCTGTGCCGGCTTGATGCCCTGCTCGGCGCGGAAACGCCGGATCTCGGTGACGAGCTTCTTCAATCCTTCGATCCGGGTCATGGCCGTCTCGTCGCGCTCCGCGCCGGAAGCGGCGGGCCACTCGGCGACGACCAGCGACTCGCCACCGGTGAGGGTCGTCCACAGCGTCTCGGTGACGAAGGGGATCGCCGGGTGCAGCAGCCGGAGGACGACGTCGAGCGCGTGTCCCAGAACAGCCTGTGTCGCCTCGGCACGAGCACCGCCCTCGGCGATCTGCACCTTGGCGAGTTCCAGGTACCAGTCGCAGAACTCGTCCCAGGTGTAGTGGTAGAGCGCATCGCAAGCCTTGCCGAACTGGAACGCCTCGAACTGTCCATCCACTTCGGACACGAGCTGGTCGAGTTCGTCGAGGATCCAGCGGTCGGCGTCGGTCAGCTCCTCGCGAGCCGGAAGCGGGCGCTCGACGGTGGCACCGTTGGACAGTGCGAACCGGGTGGCGTTCCACAGCTTCGTCGTGAAGTTGCGCGAACCCGCGGCCCAGTCCTCGGCGATCGCCATGTCCGAGCCGGGGTTGGCGCCGCGCAGCAGCGTGAAGCGGGTCGCGTCCGCCCCGTAGCGGTCCATCCAGTCGAGCGGGTCGATCACGTTGCCGCGCGACTTGGACATCTTCTTGCCCTGGGCGTCGCGGATCAGGCCGTGGAGGTACACGTCGTCGAACGGCTGCACGCCGTCCATCGCGTACAAGCCGAACATCATCATCCGGACGACCCAGAAGAAGAGGATGTCGTAGCCGGTGGACAGCACCGAGGTGGGGTAGAAGCGCGCCAGGTCGGCGGTCTGTTCCGGCCAGCCCATCGTGGAGAACGGCCACAGACCCGACGAGAACCAGGTGTCGAGGACGTCCTCGTCCTGACGCCAGCCCTCACCGCTCGGCGGCTGCTCGTCCGGGCCCACGCACACGACCTCGCCGTTCGGGCCGTACCAGACGGGGATGCGGTGGCCCCACCACAGCTGACGCGAGATGCACCAGTCGTGCAGGTTGTCGACCCAGTCGAAGTAGCGCTTGGAGAGCTCAGCCGGGTGAATCGTCGTGCGCCCGTCGCGCACGGCTTCTCCGGCGGCCCGTGCCAACGGCTCGACCTTCACCCACCACTGCAGCGACAGGCGCGGCTCCACGACCGTGTCGCACCGCGAGCAGTGGCCGACCGAGTGCACGTACGGCCGCTTCTCGGCGACGATGCGCTCTTCCTCACGCAGCGCAGCCACGACGGCGGGGCGCGCCTCCAGCCGGTCGAGGCCCTCGAACGGCCCCTTCACGGTGATCACGCCGCGCTCGTCCATCACGGTCAGCGCGGGCAGGCCGTGCCGCTGACCGATCTCGAAGTCGTTCGGGTCGTGGGCCGGGGTCACCTTGACCGCACCGGTGCCGAACTTCGGGTCGACGTGTTCGTCGGCCACGACGGGCACGCGGCGATTGGTGAACGGCACCTCGACCTCGGAGCCGATCAGGTGCCGGTAGCGCTCGTCTTCGGGATGCACGGCGACGGCGGTGTCACCGAGCATCGTCTCGGCACGCGTGGTGGCGACGACGATGGAGTTG
This sequence comes from Pseudonocardiaceae bacterium, assembly GCA_036008865.1. Classification (GTDB taxonomy): domain Bacteria; phylum Actinomycetota; class Actinomycetes; order Mycobacteriales; family Pseudonocardiaceae; genus DASYMV01. Next base: position 15,885 of record DASYMV010000100.1, read on the forward strand.
TCGCCGTGGCCGTAGCGGATGGAGACGAGTTCGCCCTCGTCCTCGGAGTGCTCGACCTCGATGTCGGAGAGCGCCGTCTGGCAGCGCGGGCACCAGTTGATGATCCGCTCGGCGCGGTAGATCAGCCCGTCGTCGAAGAGCTTCTTGAAGATGGTCTGGACGGCCTTGGAGAGGCCCTCGTCCATCGTGAAGCGCTCGCGGCTCCAGTCAACGCCGTCACCGAGGCGGCGCATCTGATCGAGGATCTTGCCGCCGTACTCCTCCTTCCACTGCCAGACCCGCTCCACGAACTTCTCGCGGCCCAGGTCGTGACGGGACAGGCCTTCGGCGGCGAGCGCGCGCTCGACCACGTTCTGCGTTGCGATGCCCGCGTGGTCCATACCCGGCAGCCACAGGACCTCGTAGCCCTGCATCCGGCGGCGCCGTGTCAGCGCGTCCATCACGCTGTGGTTCAACGCGTGGCCCATGTGCAGGCTGCCGGTGACGTTGGGAGGCGGCAGCACGATGGAGAACGGCGGCTTGTCGCTGCTCGGGTCCGCGGTGAAGTAGCCGCGGTCGACCCACCGCTGGTACAGCTCCGCCTCTACCTCCGACGGATTCCACGCCGGCGGGAGTTCGGGACGCTGCGGTGCGGTACGGGTCTCAGTCACAATTGAAGAGTCTACGAAGGGCGCGCTATCGACTTCACAACAGATACCTGATAACGCCCCAGCGCCCTGCCCGCACGTCACCCGCACAGAGGTCACGGCGCCGAAGTGAGACATTTCACAATCCCACCGACGGCACGGTGCCGGGTATGCACGTCCTCTGTGGACGGTGTCCTCATGAGCTCGCTGGATGAGCTGTGACGACATGCGCGATGATCGCGTACGCCACAGCGCGGGCGCTGGTGTGCGCAGCGTGAGGTAGCGCAAGATGTTGATTATGACAACCAGGCCCCCGCAGCACGACGTCGACGAGTCCCAGCTCGAAGTGGGCAAGCCGAAGCAATGGGCCGCAGGCATCCCCGGTGTGATGGTCTCGCTGCAGCGCGGCGTCGAGCAGATGGGCGTCACGCGGACGGCGAAGACGCTGCGATTGCTGAACCAGCGCGAGGGCTTCGACTGCCCCGGCTGTGCCTGGCCGGAGGCGCAGGGCCACCGCAAGCTGGCGGAGTTCTGCGAGAACGGTGCGAAGGCGGTGGCCGAGGAGGCGACCAGGCGACGGGTCGGGCCGGAGTTCTTCGCCCAGCACTCGATGACCGACCTGGCGGACAAGACGGACTACTGGCTCGGCCAGCAGGGCCGCATCACGCATCCCGTCGTGCTCCGCGACGGCGCCACCCACTACGAGCCGATCGGTTGGGAGGAGGCGTTCGGTCTCGTCGCCGAGCACCTGCGCGGGCTCGCGAGCCCCGACGAGGCCGTGTTCTACACCTCCGGTCGCACCAGCAACGAGGCCGCGTTCCTCTACCAGCTGCTCGTCCGCTCGTTCGGTACGAACAACCTGCCGGACTGCTCCAACATGTGCCACGAGTCATCCGGTGCGGCGCTCAGCGAGACGACGGGCATCGGCAAGGGCTCGGTGAGCATCGCCGACATCCACCAGGCCGACCTGATCGTCGTGGTCGGCCAGAACCCCGGCACGAACCACCCGCGCATGTTGTCCGCGCTCGAGGAGGCCAAGGGCAACGGCGCTCGCATCATCGCCGTGAACCCGCTGCCCGAGGCCGGGCTCATGCGGTTCAAGAACCCGCAGAACGTGCGAGGTGTCGTCGGCCAGGGCACGCCGCTCGCCGACGAGTTCTGCCAGATCAGGCTCGGTGGCGACCAGGCGTTCTTCCAGGCGATCGGCCACCTGCTGCTGTCGTGGGGCTGCGCCGACACCGAATTCGTCGAGAAGTACACGCACGGTTTCGACGCCTACGCCGAACACGTCCGAGAGCTCGACTGGGAGCAGGTCGACACCGCGACCGGGCTCTCGCGGGAGCAGATCACCGAGGTCGCCCGGATGTTCGCCGACTCGGAGCGCACGATCGTGTGCTGGGCGATGGGGCTGACCCAGCACAAGCACTCCGTGCCGACGATCCGGGAGCTCGCGAACGTCGTGCTGCTGCGCGGGATGATCGGCAAGCCCGGTGCGGGGCTCTGCCCGGTGCGCGGGCACTCCAACGTCCAGGGCGACCGGACGATGGGCATCTGGGAGAAGATGCCCGAGGAGTTCATGTCGGCACTGGAACTGGAGTTCGGCATCCCGGTGCCGCGCAAGCACGGATTCGACACCGTCGCCGCGATCCGGGCGATGCGCGACGGCCAGGCCAAGGTGTTCTTCGCCGTCGGCGGCAACTTCGTGTCGGCGACGCCGGACACGCAGGTCACCGAGCAGGCGCTGCGTTCGTGCGACCTGACCGTGCACGTGTCGACCAAGCTCAACCGTTCGCACGTGGTGACCGGGCGCACGGCGTTGATCCTGCCGACGCTCGGCCGCACCGAGCGAGATGTCCAGGCGTCCGGTGAGCAGTTCGTGACGGTCGAGGACTCGATGTCCGTGGTGCACCGCTCGCGTGGACGCCTGGAGCCGGCGGGTGAGCACCTGCTGTCCGAGATCTCGATCGTGTGCCGCCTCGCCCGCACGCTGTTCGGCCCCGACCACCCCGTGTCGTGGGAGAAGTTCGAGGCCGACTACGACCAGATCCGCGATCGGATCTCACGGGTGGTCCCCGGTTGCGACGACTACAACGAGCGGGTGCGCAGGCCGGACGGGTTCGTGCTGCCGCACGCACCGCGTGACGCGAGGGAGTTCAACGCCACCAAGACCGGCAAGGCGAACTTCACCGCGAACGACCTCACCGTGCTGCGGGTGCCGGAGGGCAGGCTGCTGCTGCAGACCATGCGCAGCCACGACCAGTACAACACCACGATCTACGGTCTGGACGACCGCTACCGCGGCGTCAAGGACGGCAGGCGCGTGGTGTTCGTGAGTCCCGACGACATCGCGTCGCTGGGCCTCGCGGATGGCCAGATCGTCGATCTGGTCAGCGAGTGGCCGGACGACCCGACGGGCGTGACCGAGCGCCGGGCGGAGCGGTTCCGCGTCGTGTCGTACCCCACCGCGCGCGGCTGCGCGGCGGCGTACTTCCCCGAGGCGAACGCCTTGGTGCCTCTGGACTCCACCGCGGACACCTCCAACACCCCCACCTCCAAGTCGATCGACGAACGCCTCGAACAGCGCTCGTGAGTGCTTGGGAGGCCCCAGGCCACCCAACCACTCACGAGCCCTGACGTGTGGTTGTCCGGTGCAGGACCGGGTGGAACCGGCGGCGCTCACGCGCAGTGCGCCGCCGGTGGTGTCCGCGCTGTCGGTGACGCAGCAGCCCGCGACGGTCTGGAACACCAGATCGGGCGGGCTGCTCGTACCGCGCTCGGCGGTGAAGTCGTCGAAGGTGATGGGGGCCATGCGTGCGACCGCACGCTTGGCCAGGTTTCTTCAGCAAGGTTTCTTGTCATAGCGCTTCGAGCACTGCCATCGCGGCGTTGTGGCCGCCGATGCCGCTGACCGCTCCGCCACGGCGCGCGCCACTGCCGCAGAAGAACAGGTTCGGCACATCCGTCTCGGCGCCCCACCTGCCCACCTCGGCCTCGTCCTCGGCGAACGGCCACGAGAGGTCACCGTGGAAGATGTTGCCCGCGGGAAGGCCGAGTTCCTCCTCGAGGTCCAGCGGGGTGCGCGCCTCGATGCACGGCTCTCCCTGCGCATCGGTGGCGAGGCACGACTCGATCGGTTCCACCAGGTGCTCGTTGAGCCCGGCGAGGTAGTGGCCGACGAGTTCGTCGCGCAGTCCCTCGTTGTCGGCCTCGAACAGCGCGGCGGGCAAGTGGAGCCCGAAGAGGGTCAGCGTCTGCCAGCCCTTCTCGACGAGTTCCGGGGAGAGGATCGACGGGTCGGTCAGCGAGTGGCAGTACATCTCGCCGGGCAGGACCGAGGGCACCTTCCCGGCCGCGCTCTCCGCGTAGGAGCGCTCGAGCTGCTCGTACGACTCGTCGAGGTGGAAGGTCCCGGCGAAGGCGAGCCTCGCGTCGACGCCGCTGCGCAACTGCGGCAGCTTCGTCAACAGCATGTTGATCTTCAACTGGCATCCCGGCGCGCTGGGCCTGGAAGCCTTGCCGCGCAACCGGTCCAGCACGGTCGGGGCGACGCCGGAGAGCACGAACCGTCCGTCGACGACGCTCTCACCACCGCGGTCGACGTATCTGACCTCGCCCGCGGTGCCGTCCACGTCGACCGCGATGACCTCGGCGCCGGTCACGATCTTCACGCCGGCCGCGTGAGCCGCACGTGCCAGCTCCGCAGTCACCGCTCCCATGCCGCCGACCGGCACCCGCCACTCCCCCGTGCCGTTGCCGATCACGTGGTAGAGGAAACACCGGTTGGCCGCCAAGTCCGCGCCGCGCAACGACGCGTGCGTGCCGATGAGTCCGTCCGTGGCCACGACTCCGCGCACGACGTCGTCGATGAAGAGATCCTCGAGAGTCTCTCCGAGCGGGCGCTCGAAGACCTGGTCCCACACCCGCATGCGGGCCACCGCGTCCACCCTCAGGCGGGCGTGCTCACGCGACAGCAAAGGCTGCAGCATCGTCGGAGCCAGCACGCGGGCCATCTCGGCGAGGTCGGAGTACCAGCGCTGCCAGCGCTCCCAATCGCCGTCCGAACCGGTGATCTCGCGGAACGAATTGACGGTCGCCAGGCCGGGCTCACGCTCGACCAGCAGACCGGTCGCCTTCTCGCCCCGGCGCAGCGGCGTGTAGGACGACGCGGCACGCGAGCGCAGAGCGATGTTCAGCCCGAGGTCGGTGACGATCTGGTCGGGCAGCAGGCTGACCAGGTACGAGAACCGGGACAGCCGTGCCGCCACGCCGTCGAACGGCTCCGCGCTGACCGCCGCACCACCGACGTGGTCCAGCTTCTCCAGCACGAGCACCGATCGGCCGGCCTTCGCCAGATATGTCGCAGCGACCAGGGCGTTGTGCCCGCCGCCGACCACGACCACGTCGTACGAACCGTCAAGAGCCACGCGCGGACTCTAGCTGGCGAACACTCAGCCGGTGAACAGTTGAGCGGCTTTGAGAACGAGCTGGTACAAGCCGTAGACGAGCGGAACGCCCACCCACAACCACGCGATGACGAGCATGACGCGCTGGTTCACCTCGACGCTCCCGTCTCGACGGTCTCACCGACCGGCTCGTGGAACTTGGAGTTGACCGGGCGGACGAGCTCGTTGGCGACGAAGCCGATCACGAGCAACCCGATCATGATGTAGAACGATGTGGTGTAGAGCGCGGGGCCGGACTTGCCCGCCGTCTTCTGGCTGTCGGCGATCGCGTTGACGATCAGCGGTCCGAGCACACCGGCGGTCGACCACGCGGTGAGCAGCCGTCCGTGGATCGCACCCACCTGGTAGGTGCCGAACAGGTCCTTCAGGTAAGCGGGGATCGTGGCGAACCCACCACCGTAGAACGACAGGATCACCATGGCGCACACCACGAACAACAGCTTCGAAGAGTCACCCAGCAGCGCGATGCCGAGGTACATCAGAGCCCCGACCCCGAGGTACAGGCGGTAGACGTTCTTGCGCCCCACCAGGTCCGAAGTGGACGACCACACGATCCGGCCGGCCATGTTCGCGAGGGAGAGCAAGGCGACGAACCCTCCTGCGGCACCGACGCTGACCGGGACCGCGGTGTTGGAGAAGAAGTCCCGGATCATCGGTGACGCCTTCTCCAGGATGCCGATGCCCGCGGTGACGTTGAAGCACAGGATCACCCACAGACACCAGAACTGCGGCGTGCGGATCGCATTGCGGGCCGACACGTTCGCGGTGGTGATCATCCTGTGTGCCGCCGCGGCGACCGGCTCCCAGCCCGCTGGTCGCCAGCCTTCGGCCGGGACGCGGACGAGCAGCACACCGAGCGACATGAACACCGCGTAGACGACGCCGTGCACCGCGAACGCCTTGGCGATGCCGCCGGTGCCGCTGCCGAACGCCTGCAGCATCTGGGTCGACCAGGGCGTGGCGATCAGCGCGCCGCCGCCGAAGCCCATGATCGCGATACCGGTCGCCGTGCCCGGCCGGTCGGGGAACCACTTCATCAGCGTGGACACCGGGGAGATGTAACCGATGCCGAGCCCGATCCCGCCGATGAAGCCGTAGCCGACGACGACGAGCCAGTACTGCTCGGTCAGCACGCCGACCGCCGAGACGAGGAAGCCGGAGGAGAAGCACACCAGCGACACGAACATCGCCCATCGCGGACCGTTGCGTTCGACGACGGTGCCGAACAGCGCGGCGGACAAGCCCAGCATCACGATGCCGAGTTGGAACGGCAGCGCGCTCTGGGTGCCGGACAGGCCCAGCGCCTTCTCCAGCGGAGTCTTGAACACGCTCCACGCGTAGGCCTGACCGATGGACAGGTGCACCGCCAGTGCGGCCGGTGGGACGAGCCACCGGTTCCAGTCCGGTGGTGCCACCGTCCTTGAGCGGTCGAGGAACCCCACTGCCCAACACCTCCTGACGCTGCGTGTCCGATCGCTCCCGAACCGTAGGACATGCTTCACCCGATTGCCGATCAACGGAACAGATCCTTCGCCGAACGAACGTGTTTTGTCGCCGAGTGGCAGGATCGTGGGCAGGAGGTGCCGTCATGGGTCGTGTGACCGTGCGACGTCCGGTGATCAAGTACTCCGGACGGGGTGAGCAACGTCGAGTGGACTCACTCGCCGCCGAGGAGCCCTTGGAGCTGCGTGTGGACGGCAAAGCGCTGGCCGTCACCATGCGGACACCGGGGCACGACGTCGAGCTGGCACACGGGTTCCTGCTCAGCGAGGGTGTCATCACGAACCTGGCGGAGATCGCGGTCGCGAGGTACTGCGACGGCGCCGGGCCGGACGGCCGCAACACCTACAACGTGCTGGACCTGACGCTTGCGCCAGGGGTCGCGCCACCCGAGACGGGCGTGGAGCGCAACTTCTACACGACCTCCTCCTGCGGGGTCTGCGGCAAGGCGGCCCTGGACGCGGTGCGGCTGAGCACCAAGTTCCCCCCCGCAACCGACGACAGCCAGGTGCCCGTGCGGGCGCTCGTGGGCATGCCGGACGCTTTGCGTGAGCAGCAGAAGGTGTTCGCCAGCACCGGGGGTCTGCACGCCGCCGGGCTCTTCACCGTCGACGGCGAACTGCTCGTCGTGCGCGAGGACGTGGGCCGGCACAACGCGGTGGACAAGGTGCTGGGCTGGGCCGTGCTGAGCGAGCGCGTGCCGTTGTCGGGCTGCGTCCTGATGGTTTCCGGCCGTGCGTCGTTCGAACTCGTGCAGAAGGCCGCGATGGCCGGGATCCCCGTGCTGGCCGCGGTGTCCGCACCGTCCTCTCTGGCCGCGGAGCTCGCCGACGAGCAGGGCATGACGCTCGTCGGGTTCCTGCGCGGCGACTCGATGAACGTCTACACCGGTGCCTCCAGGATCTCCGAACGTGACTGAAGCGAACAAATTGGACTTTCCGAAGCCCTTGGACGGCATCGTCGTGGTGAGCCTGGAGCAGGCCGTCGCGGTGCCGTACGCCACACGTCTGCTCGCGGACCTCGGCGCGCGGGTCATCAAGATCGAGCGG
>DASYMV010000101.1:0-2125 GCA_036008865.1 Pseudonocardiaceae bacterium
GCTCATGTCATGTGCGGTGGCGAGCACGTGGCCCAGTGGCGGGCGCCGGAGCACCCAGCGATGCTCGCCGTCGGTGAGCCGGTAGGTGAGATTGGACCGGCCGCCGGGGATCAGCTCTCCGGAGAGCTCCCCTGCCAGCAGGTCCGGGTGCTGCTCCCGCAGGTAGGTGGTGACCTTGTCGAGGTCCAGTCCGGGCAAGGCGGTCATGCGTCGACCTTCACGAGCTCGGGCACCAGGTCTGCGAGCGTGGTGCGGGTGCTCTCGGCGTCGGTGTGCCGGAAGGCGTGCAACCCCACGGCCTTCGCGCCTTCGACGTTCACCGGTGCGTCGTCGAAGAACGCGCAGCGGTGCGCGGGAAGGCCGATCTGCTCGAGCGTGTGCCGGAAGATCTGCGGATCCGGCTTGCGCATCCCGATGCGCCCGCTGATCACGATGATGTCGAACAGCTCTTCGAGCAGGTCGAGCGGGTAGCCTTCGCCCCAACTGTTGGACAGCAGCGCCGTACGCAGGCCGGCGGCTCGCGCGTCGCGCACGAGGGCGATCATCGCGGGGTCGGGGGTCGCGGACCCGAACATGCGCCGCAGCAGGCCCTCGGGAGCGATCACGCTGCCGTCGGTGGTGGCCAGTTCGGCGGCCAGCAGGCGTTCGAACTCGTCGACCGACAACTCCCCGGTCTCCAGCCGGAACACCGGGTTGTCGGGCAACGCCTCGCGGCCCATCCAACTCCGCATGGTCTGCGCGTACCGTTCCCGGTCGACGCTCTCGGCCTGCAACCACTCGCCGACGAACACCGGCACGGACACGGTGAGCACACCGCCCCAGTCCAGCACCAGGGCGTCGATCTTCCGCTCGTTAGCCACGTCGCGAGGGTACCGACCGGTCGGTATGTCGGCAACGGCCCTCTGAAGTGCACCACCCGCTAGCGTCGGCCCGTGGCGCGAATCGGGGAGGTCTTCGCCGACGGCGAGTTCCGGGCGTTGTTCGCGGGGCAGACGGTGTCCGTCGTCGGCGACCAGTTCGCACGTGTCGCACTGTCCGTGCAGGTGTACGACCGGACATCATCAGCAGGTCTGACAGCGCTGACCTACGCGCTGACGTTCCTGCCCGATCTCGTCGGCGGTCCGCTGCTCGCAGGTCTCGCCGATCGACATCCCCGGCGCCGAGTGATGATCAGTGCCGATCTCGTCCGAACGGCTCTGGTGGCTCTGATGGCCGTCCCGGCGGTGCCGCTGTGGCTGCTGTGCTCCCTGCTGGTGGCGGTGCAACTGGCCGGGGCACCGGGCGGCGCCGCGCGAGCAGCGCTGCTCCCCCAGGTGCTCCCCGGCGACGTGTACTCGGTGGGCCAGGCCGCGCTGAACACCGTCAACCAGGCCGCGCAGGTGCTGGGCTTCGCGGGAGGCGGGACGCTGGTGGCGTTGATCGGTACGGGTGGGGTGCTGCTCGCCGACGCCGCCACCTTCGCCGCGTCGGCGCTGTTGATCTGGGTTCGGGTGCGTCCACGACCGATCGTCGTGGATTCGCGTGAGACCCGCGGCTGGTTCCGCGACCTCCGTGAGGGTGCTCGTCTCGTGTGGGGTGATCTCCGACTGCGTGCACTGGTCGCGTTCGCCGGCATCTCGGGTTTCTACATCGTGGGCGAGGCGCTCGCTCCGCCGTACGCCGCGGCGCTCGGCGGCGGCCCCGTTGCGGTCGGCTTGATGTTCGCGGCGTACGCGCTCGGAACCGCAGGAGGAATGCTGCTGCTCGCGCGCTTGCGCGATACGGACCGGATGCGGCTCATGCCACCGCTGGCGGTCGCGGCGTGCGCACCCCTGGTGCTGTGCCTGGTCAACCCCGGCCTGCCCGTCACGTTGCTGCTGTTCACGGCCTCCGGGGCGGCGAGTTCGTACCACCTGGCGGCGAGCACGGCGTTCGTTCGCGGCGTGCCGGATGCCCGGCGCGGGCAGGCGTTCGGCCTCGCCGTCACAGCGTTGAAGGTCTCGCAAGGACTCGGAGTCGCGCTCGCCGGGCTGGCCGCCGAGCGCGTCGCACCGCACCAGGTGGTCGCGGCGGCGGGAGCCACGGGTGTGCTGGCCGCGCTGGGCGTGGGCTGGATGTGGCGCAGGTCGTTGGTCGCGGACCTGCC
>DASYMV010000102.1:0-19741 GCA_036008865.1 Pseudonocardiaceae bacterium
GCTCGGCTGGCAGCAGGCGGTCAACGGCCTGGTCCGCGAGGTGACGAACAGCACTGCGGTCACGACGCTGGTGAACTTCGTGGCCGGCACCGCGCTGCTGCTCGTGATCGCGGCTGTCGACGTGACGATCCGAGGCCTACCGGCCACCGCACCCCACCGGTGGTGGCTGTACCTCGGCGGCGTGCTGGGCATCGTCGCGGTGGGCACGGCGGTGGTGTCGGTGCGGTTCATCGGCGTGCTTCTCGTCGGGCTCTGTCTGGTGGCGGGACAGCTGATCGGCGCACTGCTGCTCGACGTGTTCGCACCGGCCGCAGGTCACCAGGTCGCCACGACCACGGCGGTCGGGACCGCGCTCACGCTGATCGCGGTGGTGGTCGCCGCGTTGCCGTCCCGCGCCCGGTGACAAGATGGAGACCGTGACGGCGACGATCCTCAACGGCAGGCAAACCCGCGACGCGATCTTCGACGACCTGCGCGAGCGGGTCGCAGCGCTGGCCGAGCGGGGGGTGACGCCCGGACTCGCGACCGTGCTGGTCGGCGACGACCCCGGGTCGCACTCCTACGTGAAGGGCAAGCACGCCGCGTGCGCCAAGGTCGGCATCAACTCGATCCGGCGTGACCTCCCGGCGGACACCACGCAGGCCGAACTCGAAGCCGTGATCGACGAGTTGAACGCCGACCCGGCGGTCACCGCCTACATCGTGCAGCTGCCGCTGCCCCGCCACCTCGAGGCGGGCCCGATCCTGGAGCGGATCGACCCGGCGAAGGACGGCGACGGCCTGCATCCGGTGAACCTCGGCCGTCTCGTGCTGGGCGAGCCCTCGCCGCTGCCCGCGACGCCGCGCGGCGTCGTGGAACTTCTGCGCCGCTACGACGTGCCGATCGCCGGCGCCAACGTGACCGTGGTCGGCCGTGGTGTGACCGTCGGCCGCCCCATCGGCCTGCTGCTCACCAGGCGCAGTGAGAACGCCACGGTGACGCTGTGCCACACCGGTACCAAGGACTTGGCCGCCGAGGTGCGCCGGGCCGACATCGTGATCGCCGGAGCCGGCAGCCCCGGCCTGATCACCGCGGACATGGTCAAGCCCGGTGCCGCCGTGGTCGACGTGGGCATCACGCGCACGGAGCAGGGCCTGGTCGGCGACGTGCACCCGGACGTGGCCGAGGTCGCCGGGTACCTCGCCCCCATCCCGGGTGGCGCCGGCCCCATGACCATCGCCATGCTGCTCACGAACACCGTCGAAGCGGCCGAGCGTCGGCTCGCGGAGGCCTGAGGCACAGTGGAGCTCATGACGGAGAACCGGTGGCGATCCGCGGCGGGCCAGCACCTGCCGTTCGCACTGGTGCTCGGCATCACGGTGCTGGGGATCGTCCGGGTCGTGCAGTACCACTGGCGACAGGGCGCGGTGCTGATCGGCGTCGCGCTGCTGCTGGCCGCGCTGCTGCGGGTCCTCGTGTCCGACGAGCAGGCCGGGCTGATCGCGATCCGCAGCCGCAGCATCGACGCGCTCCTCTACTCCGGAATGGGGTTCGCGGTGATCGCGATCGCGCTGACGATCATCGGCGGCCCGTTCACCCGCTAGGTCCTCGTCTCGCCGAGGTGATCTCTCGAACAGGGCGGTCACCTCGGCACGGCAGCGCTCGCACGGAATCCGGTGATCATGGCGAAGTGTCCGAAGGACGTGACGCCGTCATCGGAAGTCCCGTGAGCGCGACGGGATGCGCAGGTCCAGGTGCTGCAGCCGATCGGCGAGGAGGCTGACCACACCGTCGGCCTTCTCCACGGTCCCCCGCACCAGCAGAGCCGGGCTGCTGCGCGCCACGCGACGGTAGCGAGCCCACAGGCCCTGTGAGCACACCACGTTGATCGTGCCCGTCTCGTCCTCGATGTTGAGGAACGTGACCCCACCCGCGGTCGCCGGCCGCTGCCGGTGGGTGACCGCGCCCCCGAGCAGCACCCTGGTGCCGTCCTCCACCTCCATCACCTCGACCGCCGTCAAGGCCCCCAGCCCCTTCAGGTGCTCCCGCACGAACTGGGTCGGGAAGCTGTCCGGCGAGAGACCTGTCGCCCAGACGTCCGCCACCGCCAGCTCCACCTCGTCCATGCCCGGCAACGCGGGCGAGGAGGTGCCGACGACCGTGCCGGGCAACCGGTCCGGGCGCATCGCGGCGACCGGCCCCGCCGCCCACAACGCCTCGCGACGTCGCATCCCGAAACAGCCGAAGGCACCAGCCGTCGCCAGCGCCTCGACCTGGGCGGTGGTCAGCTGCAACCGGCCGCCGAGGTCGACCATGTCGCGGTACGGCCCGTGCTTCTCGCGTTCGGCCACGATCTTCTCGGCGAGCTTCTGGCCGATCGCGCGCACCGTCGCGAGCCCGACTCGCACCGCCTGAGCGCCGCCCGACAGCTCCAGGGTGGCGTGCGGAAGGCTCGCGTTGATGTCCGGCCCGAGCACCTCCACCCCGTGCCTGCGGGCGTCGGCGACCAGGGACTGCGGCGAGTAGAAGCCCATCGGCTGCGCGCGCAGCAACGCCGCGCAGAACGCGGCCGGGTGGTAGAGCTTGAACCAGGCGCTGACGAAGACCAGGTGCGCGAAGCTGAGCGCGTGGCTCTCCGGGAAGCCGAAGTTCGCGAACGCCAGCAGCTTGGCGTAGATCTTCCCGGCCAGTTCCTCTCCGATCCCGTTGGCCGCGGCACCCTCGTGGAAGCGGTCCCGCAACCGCTCCATCCGGTAGGTGGACCGCTTGGCGCCCATGGCCCGGCGCAGCTCGTCGGCCTCGGCCGGGCTGAAGTCGGCCACGTCCACCGCGATCTGCATCAACTGTTCCTGGAACAGCGGCACGCCCAGGGTTCGTTCCAGCGCTTTCTCCAGCAGCGGGTGGTCGTGCTCCCACTTCTCCAGCCCGTTGCGGCGCCGGATGTAGGGGTGCACCGAGCCGCCCTGGATCGGGCCTGGCCGGATCAGCGCGACCTCGACCACCAGGTCGTAGAACTTCCTCGGCTTGAGCCGGGGCAGCGTCGCCATCTGCGCACGGCTCTCCACCTGGAACACCCCGACCGAGTCGGCTTTCTGGAGCATCTCGTAGACGCGCCGGTCGGTCAGGTCGATCTCGCCCATGTCCACGTGCACGTCCTCGTGGTCGCGCACCAGGTCGATCGCGTAGTGCAGCGCGGAAAGCATCCCCAGGCCGAGCAGGTCGAACTTGACCAGGTTGATCGAGGCGCAGTCGTCCTTGTCCCACTGCAGGACGGTCCGGTTCTCCATCCGGGCCCGCTCGACCGGGCAGACCTCGCTGACCGGCCGGTCGCAGATGACCATCCCGCCCGAGTGGATGCCGAGGTGGCGGGGACAGTTCTCCAGCTGTGCCGCCAGTTCCAGCACCGGGAGCGGGATGTCGCAGTCGTCCGCAGCCGCCCGCAACGGACCCCACCGGTCGATCTGCTTGCTCCACGCGTCCTGCTGGCCGACCGAATGCCCGAGAGCCCGCGCCATGTCGCGCACCGCGGACTTGGCCCGATAGGTGATCACGTTGGCGACCTGAGCGGCGTGACGGCGCCCGTGCTTTTCGTAGACGTACTGGATGACCTCCTCCCGGCGGTCGGACTCGATGTCGAGGTCGATGTCCGGCGGCCCGTCCCGCGCCGGGGCGAGGAACCGCTCGAAGAGCAACTCGTAGCGCACCGCGTCGACTCCTGTGATGCCCAGGGCGAAACACACCGCCGAGTTCGCCGCCGATCCCCTGCCCTGGCACAGGATGTCGTTCTTCCGGCAGAACCTGACTATGTCGTGCACCACCAGGAAGTAACCGGCAAAGCCCAGTTCTTCGATGATCTTCAGCTCGTGCTCGATCTGCTGGTACGCCTTCGGGTTCTCCTCCGGCGTGCCGTACCGCCGAGCCGCGCCCGCGCAGGTCAGCTCACGCAGGTGGGTGTCCTCGGTGTGCCCCGGCGGCACGGCGAACGGCGGCAGCTGTGGCGCCACCAGCCGCAGGTCGAATTCGCACTGCATGCCGAGTACGGCCGCCCGCTGCACCGCACCGGGGTAGCGGGTGAACCGCTGCAGCATCTCCGCGCCGGAGCGCAGGCACGCCGCCGATGCCGGAGGCAACCAGCCCGCCATGTCGTCCAGTCCACGCCGGGCGCGCACGGCGGCCATCGCCGCGGCCAGACGACCCTGGCGTGCCCACGCGTAGTGCACCGCGTTCGTGGCGACCGTCGCCAACCGGAGCTCTGCGGCCATGCCCGCGAGGAGATCGTTGCGGGTGCTGTCCTCCGGCAGTCCGTGATCGGTCAGCTCCACGAAAACCCGGTCGGTGCCGAACAGGTCGACCAGTCGGCGCATCTGCCCGAACGCCGCAGCAGGGCCCTCGCGGTCGAGCGCTCGCCGCACGGCGCCCTTGCGGCATCCGGTCAGGACGACGCAGTGGTCACGCGTGTCGCCGACCACCTGGTCGAGGTCGTAGACCGGTCTGCCCTTCTCGCTGCCGTCCGCGAGCTGTCCGGTGGTGATCGTCCGGCACAGCCGGTGATATCCCTCCTGCTTCGTCGCCAACAGCAGCAGGTGCTCGCCCTCGGGATCCGCCATCCCGTTCTGCGGCTCGGAAAGGCCCAGACTGAGCTCCGTGCCGAACACGGTGCGCATGCCCAGTTCCTTGGCTGCCTCGGCGAAGCGCACCACCCCGTACATGCCGTCGTGGTCGGTCAGCGCGATGGCGTCCAGCCCGAGCCGTGACGCCGCCTCGACCAGCTCCTCCGGGTGGCTGGCGCCGTCGAGGAAGCTGAAGTTCGAGTGGCAGTGCAGCTCCGCGTAGGGCACGCGGATCTGCGCTCCGGTCCAGTCCGAGACCTTGAACTCCAGCTCCGCGGGCGCTGCGTACCGGTCGCGGCGCCTGCTCCACGCCGGACTGTCGCCGCCGTCGCCGCTCTGCTTCACCGGCTTGCCAGACAGCGCCCGCTCCAGTTCGGACCACCGAACGGGTGGGTTGTTCCAGCCCATCAGAGCCCGACGTCGTCAGGCGCCCTGCGCGGCAACGGGATCACGTTGCCGGGTAACGGCACCCACCCGAACTCGGTCGGACAGGCGGGATCCTCCGCCGGGGTGGAGTCACGCCGCTCGTGCAGCCACTCCGCAGCACCGAACTCCGCAGCACCGAATTCTTCTGGCATCAGTCGTACACCCCTTCCACCGCCCACCGGCCGCCCGTGCGGACCAGCAGGAACGCGATCTGTTCCAGTTCGTCGGCAGCGGCACCGGCCGCGAGAACCTGCAGTCGCGCCGCCCGATGTGCGCTTGCGGGGTCCCACCACCGCTCGTCGACCGGCCAAGGCCCGGCCCAACCGAGCACATCGCGCGACGGACCGCCGTTCACCACCACTCGGCTCGGCCGGGCGGTGAGCTGGTACCTGCCGGTGACACCGACGTCGGCACCCGACGCGTCGAGCACTGCGGCCGGTTCGGGCTCGCGGGGAACCGTGGCCGGGGACGGTGCGGGGAGCCGCCCCGGCCACGGTGGATCCGGATCCGCGGCAGGGCTGCGTTCGTCTCCCCACGGCACGAGCCGCACCCGCTCGGCGGGGCCGCGGCCACCACCGAGCACCGCGGTGAACACCCCCTCCGGACCGAGCAGGCCCTGCACGTGCACGAGCGCCCGACCCGCACGCTCCGCCGCCTCACCCTGGTCCTGACCGGCGCCCGGCCACAGTCCGAGCTGCAGAGCCGCGGCGTCGACCACCTCCTCGGGGTCGAGTCGCAGCACGCTGATGCCGGCCGTGGGACGCGAACTCCCGGCCGACTTCGAACGCGTGAGCCAGCCGTCGAGCTGCCAGCGGACCCGATCAGCGATGCCCTGCGGTGTCAGCGGCTCGGCGCAACGCCACACCCGGTCGAGCTCTTCATCGTTCTCCGTCTTGGCGTGGATCCTCATCCGGATGCAGGCCAGGCCCCGATCGGCGAGCCCGTTGTGCAACCGCTCGGCCAGAGCCCTCGCCGCGAAAGCCGCCGCGTCCACGCGCTCGACCGGCGGATCGAGCACCTGCGTGACCGACAGCTCGACGGGAGGCCTGCGACGATCGGGCGGTCGCTCCTCCAGACCGCGAGCCAACCGGTGGGCGAGCACCGCCTGACCGCCGAACCGGGAGGCGACATCGCGTTCCGGTACCGCGGCGAAGTCGCCGAGCGTGCGCAGGCCGAGCCTGCGCAGCAGGTCAACCAGGTCGGCCCTGCTCCGGCTGCCGGCGCGTCGCTCCGCGGGCTGGTCGAGCTCGCCTGTTCCGAGCGGCGCGAGGAAGTCGGTACCACCACCTGGTGGGACGATCAGGCCTCGGTGCGCCGCCAGGGTGGCCGCGAACAAGCCGTCCGCGATGCCGACCTGCGCCTCCACCCCCGTCACCGCGGCCACGTGGTCGACCAACCGCTCGGCAGCCGCTTCCGCTCCACCGAAGTAGCCGACCGGTCCCTGCGCGGGCACGGCCACCAAGCCAGGACGGACGACCTCGATGCCGGGCGCCAGCTCCTCCACGGCAGCGGCGACCGGCTCGAACAACCGGGCGTCCCTGACCGGGTCGTCGTCGAACACCACGAGTTCCGGACAACGCGCCTGTGCGGACCGCTTGCGCAGACCGCGGTGCACTCCCTCGGTCCGTGCCACCGCCGAGCACGAGACCACCTCGTTCGCCGCCAGCACGGCCGCGGGCACCTGGGGCGGCAGAGCCGCCACAGCCGCGGCCGCGACCACCGGCCAGTCCGGGCACCACAGCACCAACGTGTACACCGGCTCACCCCGCCCCGACCGCGACCGGGGTGACCGGCTCGGCGGGATGCCGGACCGCGACCGAGCCACCTGTCGCCGGCAGCATCAGGTCGATCCGTCTCGCCCTCGCCGCGGCACCCCTGCCGCTGGCGTGGACCACCACCTCGCGTTCGCGGAGCACGCCGTGCCCCACACCGAGCCCGGCCCAGCGTCCGCCTTCGACCCGCAATTCCACGTCGGCTCCGGGCCATCCCCCGAACGGAAGCAGCACCGCCCGGCGTTGCCGCGCCCGCGCGGACAACCTGCGAGCCGCACTCGGCGTGAACGGGCCTGCCACCGCCACGAGGTCCAACCCGTCCAGCAGCGCGCCCGCGGTGCGCTCGGCGGTGCTCGGATCCGCTCCCGGTCGCGGCACCAGCGCGAGGCGGTGCACCGCAACTCCCACTTCGGCCGCGGCCAGCACACCCAGCTGCGGCAGACCGACCACCGCGGCCCAGCAGCCCTCGGCAGTGGCCATGGCCAGCAGCGCGAGCAGCAACGATGTCGATCCGCGCACCGACACCGTGCTGCCGCGCCGCAAACCGCCCCACGGGAACAGGTCTGCCAGTTCCCCGCGAACCGGCAGCACTCGCCCCGTGGCCTGATCGGCCGGGGTCGTGGTCAACTCGCTGGCAGCGCGTACCCCGTGCAGCGCAACCAACGTCGCCGTCGCCGACCTGGACACCAGCCCTCCTCCCCACTTGGCCGTGTGCACCCCTGAACACGGCCGCCGTGGGAAGTCGGCGGCTCGGGTGGCCAGCCCCCGACGGTGGCCACCCGGTTTGTCGAACACACGTTCGAACGACGCGAGGATCGTATCTCGATCACCCCGGCGACTGTCAACACCCGATCAACCGCCAGGGGCCTGAAATGCCGTCAAGGGCACCTTCGGGACGCTGATGTCCCGAAGGTGCCCTTGACGGCGCAGATCAGTGGGCGAAGTGGCGCGTACCGGTGAGGTACAGCGTGACGCCCGCGTTCTCCGCGGCGGCGATGACCTCGGCGTCGCGCACCGAACCGCCCGGCTGGACCACCGCACGCACGCCGGCCTCCAGGAGCACCTCCAGACCGTCCGGGAACGGGAAGAACGCGTCCGACGCGGCGACCGAACCGCGAGCGCGATCACCGGCACGGGCCACCGCGAGCCGCGCGGCGTCCACGCGGTTCACCTGCCCCATGCCCGCACCGACCGTCGCCCCGTCGTGCGCGAGCAGGATGGCGTTGGACTTCACCGCGCGGCACGCGCGCCAGGCGAAGGCCAGGTCGGCCAGCGTCTGCTCGTCGGCCGGAGCACCGCACGCGAGCGACCACTTGGCCGGGTCGTCACCGTCCGCCTCGATCGTGTCGACGGTCTGCAGCAGCAGGCCACCGGACACCGGGCGCATCTCGACGCCGCCGCGCACCGGCGGCTTCGCGACGAGGATGCGCACGTTCTTCTTGCGGGCCAGCACGTCCACCGCACCGTCGGCGTACGACGGTGCGATCACGACCTCGGTGAAGATGTCCGCCACCTGCTCGGCCATCTCCACGGTCACCTCGCGGTTGGCCGCGATGACGCCACCGAACGCGCTCAGCGGATCGCACGCGTGCGCCTTGCGGTGCGCCTCCGCGATGGCACCCGGACCATCCACATCGGACACGGCGATGCCGCACGGGTTGGCGTGCTTGATGATCGCCACGGCAGGCAGTTCGTGGTCCCACGCGGCACGCCACGCCGCATCGGCGTCGACGTAGTTGTTGTACGACATCTCCTTGCCGTGCAACTGCTCCGCGGTGGCCAGGCCGTCACGTCCGTCGCCCTGCGTGTAGAGCGCCGCGCGCTGGTGCGGGTTCTCGCCGTAGCGCAGCACCTGCGAGCGGTTCCAGGTCGCGCCGACCCAGCCGGGGAAGCCCGAGCCCTCGTCGTCCGGGCTCAGCACGTTGCCCATCCACGACGCCACCGCGACGTCGTAGGAAGCGGTGTGGCGGAACGCGTCCGCGGCCAACTGCTGGCGGTCGGCCAGCGTGAAGCCACCCTCGCGCACCTGCTCCAGCACCCAGTCGTAGCGCTCGGGGTCGACGACCACCGCCACGCTGGCGTGGTTCTTCGCCGACGCGCGCACCATCGCCGGACCACCGATGTCGATCTGCTCGACGCACTCCTCCGGACCGGCACCGGAGGCGACGGTCCGGGCGAACGGGTAGAGATTCACCACGAGCAGGTCGAACGGCGCGATGCCCAGTTCGCGCAACTGCTCCACGTGCTCGGGCCGGCGTGTGTCGGCGAGCAGGCCGGCGTGCACCCTCGGGTGCAGCGTCTTCACCCGGCCGTCGAGGCTCTCGGGGAAACCCGTCACCTCTTCCACCGGGGTCACCGGCACGCCCGCGTCAGCGATCGCCTTCGCGGTGCCCCCGGTGGAGACGATCTCGACTCCGGCCGCGTGCAGGCCGGTGGCCAGTTCCAGCAGCCCCGACTTGTCCGACACCCCGATCAGTGCCCGACGAACCGGTCGCCTCTCGGCAGGAGTGGTCACGGAATGCTCACCTTTCGTCCGTTCACGGTGCAGCCCTCGCGGGCCAGCTTGGCGACCACGTCGACGAGCAGTCGGCGCTCCACCACCTTGATGCGCTCGTGCAGGCTGTCGAGGTCGTCCTCCGGCTCGACGGGCACGGCCTCCTGAGCCAGGATCGGGCCGGTGTCCACGCCGCCGTCGACCAGGTGCACGGTCGCGCCGCTGACCTTGACGCCGTAGTCCAGCGCGTCCTGCACGCCGTGCGCGCCCGGAAACGCGGGCAGGAGCGCGGGATGCGTGTTCAGCATCCGGCCGGCGAACCTGGCGAGGAACGCCGGACCGATGATCTTCATGAATCCGGCGGACACCACCAGATCGGGTTCGTACTCGCTCACCGCCTTGGCCAGTGCCGTGTCCCAGGCGGCACGATCGGCGTGGTCGCGCAGCTTCACGACGAACTGCGGCACGCCTGCACGCTCCGCCCTCGCGAGCCCTTCGATGTCGTCGCGGTCGGCGCCGACGGCGACCACTGTGATCGGGTGTCCAGGCTCCTCGGCGGCGTCCAGCAACGCCTGCAGCAGGGTGCCGGAGCCGGAGACGAGTACTACCACCCTCGCCGGGTTGGGAAGTCGAAGTCTCCCGTCGGCGGAGTCGACAATCGGACGACTGCGGGACTCTGCGGCGCTCAGCGTGCTCTCCTGGCGGACCGGTGCAAGGACGTGAACTGCTGATGACCAGCCGTCGCAGCAGCTCGTGAACAGCCTATGTGCTGGCTACTCCGCCTTGCCGGTCAGGTCCTCCTCGGGACCGTCCTCGTCGTCTCCGTCATCGACGGCCTCACCGTCCGCGAGTTCGTCGTCCACGAGTTCGTCGTCCGGGAACTCGCCGTCTTCGGGGTCCTCGTCGACGAAGTGCTCCTCGTCGTCGAGATCTTCCTCGGTCTGCTCCTCGTCCTCCGGCGGTTCCCCGAGCTCCTCGTCGTGAACGTCCTCGTCGAGCTCGTCCAGGTCCTCCTCGACCAGCAGCTGCTCCTCCCCTGGCGCCTCGACCGGCGCACGCTTCGGCCGCGGACCGGCGAACCACGCCACCAGCGCACCCGGAACGGCGATCCATCCCAGCACCAGCACGGCGAGCAGCCCCGCCGGCATGGTGACGGGGTTGAACGGGCCGTCGGCGAAGCGTCCACCCGCCGTCGCCGCGAGCACGAGGCAACCGGTGGCGCTGGCGACGGCGGTGACCACCACCGCCCGCACGCGCGCTGCCGGTCGGTCGGCGACGTCGCGGCAGCACCAACCGGCGCCGAGCCCGATCACCAGCGGCAAGACGAAGACGATCGGGAGAAGGCTCCCCTGCCGCTCGGGAAGCGCGGCGAGCAGCGGTACCGCCGGGATCGGCCCACCGACGAAGTGGGTCGGGCTGATCGACGTGGCGCCGATCGACACCCCGGAGCCTGCGGCGAAGGACAGACCACCGACGACGGCGTTGGGCAGGTATCCCAGGCACAGCAACCACATGCCGAGCCCGTCGCCGAACGACGGCCCTGCCTGCCCGAACAGCGCGCTGGTGGTCGACCAGGACACCAGCAGACCGAGGACGAGCACCATCGCACCGGCCGCCGTCAACGCGAACATGGCGGTGATGGCGGTTCGCAACCCGCGCCGGGCCACCGGGTCGAGCCGCTCGAGCACGACCTCGACGAGCCCGCAACGCCGTGCGACGCCGAGCGTGGCCGCGACACCGGAGACCGCCGCACAGCCGAAGAAGGCGACCGCGGGCGTGGCCCGGACCGGTCCCTCGCCCATCAGGAGGGCGATCGTGCCGCCCACCACCGCGTGTGCGCCGGTGATGCTGAACACCACCGAGCGGGCCTGCAGGGGCTCGAACAGTCCGAGCCGGTCGGCTGTGCTCGCGGCCGTCTTCGCGATCAGCAGCATCAACAACGCGGTGGGCAGCAGGGGAAGCACGGCGAGCTGGCCGCTGGAGAAGCGCAGCGGCACGTGGTGACCGGTCAGCCAGGCCGGAGCCGCGGCGGTGAGCACCCCCGCTGTGGAGAACGCGGCGTGGGTGGCGGTCGCGGCGATCAGTGCCAGCAGGGCGGCCACCGCGGCGTAGCTGACGACGACTGATCCTCCTGCCGCCATCACCAGCACCCGCGTCCGTTCGGCGCGGGAGAACTCAGGCGGCCGCACGGAATCGGTGACGCCGTGGGGTGTTGATTGCAGCACCGGCACCTCCCCACTGTGTCAGGCGTGATCGGCCGGTCGGGTGAGGCTCGCCGGGCAGAGCAACAGGGGTGGCACCGGACACCCGGTGCCACCCCTGTTCACGTGCGTGCAGCTCAGCCCTGCTGAGGAGAGCCACCGAAACCACCGGGCGGCGTGCCCGGCTGCTGCCCCTGCTGCTGGGGCTGACTGAACTGACCCGGCTGGGGCATGAAGGTCGTCGGCTGGACGGGCGGCTGACCCGGCTGGGCCTGCTGGCTCTGCTGGTGCGGCTGACCGAACTGGCCGTGCTGCTGGGGCTGACCGAACTGCCCCTGCTGCGGGTGCTGGCCGGCCTGCGGAAAGCCGCTGGACTGCGGGTTCCAGCCACCGGGCTGGCCGTAGGGGCTGGCCGGCTTCGGCTCGAACTTCACGATCCCGGCATCCACGAGCAGCGCCACCACGATCGCAGCCGACTCCAGCACGGCGACGATCAGCAGGACGATCTGCATGCCCTGGACAGCGGCCGAGGACTTGATGATGTTCTGCAGGAAGACCAGGGTCGGCACGACCGAGAGCACAGCGGCGGCCGGCAACAACTTCGGGGACTTCGGCAGCACCGAAAGACCCGCGAGGGCGGCGGCTCCGAGCAGGTACTCCACCGAGCCTCCGGACGGCACGTCGTCCGCGAAGGCCACCAGGAAGGCGATGAGACCGAGTCCTGCGGCGACGAGCGGCAGGATGAGGCTCAGGTTCAGGCCCACGGAGTGCTGCGCCGGACCCGGCGGCTGCTGCTGAGGGGCGCCGTACGGCACGGACATGGTGAGGTCTCCTCCTCCACCGAGGGACTTGCGTCTGATCAGCAGCAGAACGCTAGCCGATGCACACTGTCAGACGCCTACCGGATCACCGTGGTTCCATTCAGCCGAGACGTTTCGTGTGCAGAACGCCGCAACGCCCCTGGCGACAGGTGCGCCAGGGGCGTTGCGGACGGGAAATGAGCGAGTCAGAGCGACTGCATGATCTCGCGCATCAGAGCGGCGGTCTCGCTCGGCGTCTTGCCGACCTTGACACCGGCGGCCTCGAGGGCCTCCTTCTTGGCCTGTGCGGTGCCGGCGGAGCCGGACACGATCGCACCCGCGTGGCCCATGGTCTTGCCCTCGGGAGCGGTGAAGCCCGCGACGTAGCCCACCACCGGCTTGGTGATGTTCTCCTTGATGTAGGCCGCGGCCCGCTCCTCGGCGTCGCCACCGATCTCACCGATCATCACGATGGCGGCGGTGTCCGGGTCGTCCTGGAACGCCTGGAGCACGTCGATGTGCGTGGTGCCGATGATCGGGTCACCACCGATGCCGACCGCGGTGGAGAAGCCGAAGTCCCGCAGCTCGTACATCATCTGGTAGGTCAGCGTGCTGGACTTCGACACCAGACCGATCTTGCCCGCACCGGAGATGTCCGCCGGGATGATGCCGGCGTTGGACTTGCCGGGGCTGATCACACCGGGGCAGTTCGGGCCGATGACCCTGGTCTTGTTGCCCGTGGCGACCGCGTGCGCCCAGAAGGCGGCGGTGTCGTGCACCGGGATGCCCTCGGTGATCACGACGGCGAGGCCGATGCCGGCGTCGATCGCCTCGACCACGGCGGCCTTCGCGAAGGCCGGTGGGACGAAGATCACCGTCACGTCGGCGCCGGTGGCCTCCACGGCCTCGGCCACGGTCCCGAACACCGGGAGCACGTTGCCGTCGAAGTCGACCTTCTCGCCGGCCTTGCGCGGGTTCACGCCGCCGACGATGTTCGTGCCGGACTTCAGCATCCGCTTGGTGTGCTTCGTGCCCTCGGCACCGGTCATGCCCTGGACGATGACCTTGCTGTTCTCGTTGATGAAGATGGCCATCGGTCAGACCCCCGCAGCTGCGAGCTCGGCGGCCTTGTCGGCCGCGTTGTCCATGGTGTCCACGACGGTCACCAACGGGTGGTCGGCTTCGGCGAGGATGCGCCGGCCCTCCTCCACGTTGTTGCCGTCGAGGCGGACGACCAGCGGCTTGGTGGCCTGGTCGCCGAGGATCTCCAGGGCCTTCACGATGCCGTTCGCGACCGCGTCGCAAGCCGTGATGCCACCGAAGACGTTGACGAAGACGCTGCGCACGTCGGCGTCGTTGAGGATGATGTCGAGCCCGTTGGCCATGACCTCGGCGGAGGCGCCGCCACCGATGTCGAGGAAGTTGGCCGGCTTGACACCCTTGTGCTTCTCGCCCGCGTAGGCGACGACGTCCAGCGTGGACATGACGAGACCGGCACCGTTGCCGATGATCCCGACCTGGCCGTCCAGCTTGACGTAGTTGAGGTTCTTCTCCTTGGCCTTGGCCTCGAGCGGGTCCTCGGCCTGCTTGTCCACCAGCTCGGCGTGGGCCGGGTGCCGGAAGGACGCGTTCTCGTCCAGCGTGACCTTGCCGTCGAGGGCGACGATCTTGCCCTCGGGGTCGCGGACCAGGGGGTTGACCTCGACGAGCGTGGCGTCCTCGGACACGAAGGTGTCCCAGAGCTTCACGATCACGTCGGCGACCTGGTCGGCGACCTCAGCCGGGAACTTGGCGGCGGCCACGATCTCCTTCGCCTTGGCCAGGTCGACGCCCTTGACCGCGTCGACGGGCACCTTGGCGAGAGCCTCGGGCTTGGTGGCGGCGACCTCTTCGATGTCCATGCCGCCCTCGACCGAGGCCATCGCCAGGAAGGTGCGGTTGGCGCGGTCGAGCAGGAAGGAGAAGTAGTACTCCTCCGCGATGTCGGAGGCGGGCGTCACCAGCACGCGGTGAACGATGTGCCCCTTGATGTCGAGCCCGAGGATGGCTTCGGCCTTGGCCTCGGCCTCCTCAGGACTCTCGGCGAGCTTCACGCCGCCGGCCTTGCCACGGCCACCCGTCTTGACCTGGGCCTTGACCACCACGGTCGTGCCGAACTTCTCGGCGATGGCCTTGGCCTCGGCGGGGGTGCTTGCCACGTCTCCCGGAAGTACCGGGACGTCGTGGGCGGCGAAGAGGTCTTTCGCCTGGTACTCGTACAGGTCCACTCGGGTCTCCTGCGACGTCGGTGTCGGACACCGCGTCCGGGTGCGGTCCCGTGGTCCGGCGCTCCGGGCAAGACCTGGACACGGCCTTCTCCAACGCTCACGCGCACCAGGCATCACCTGGAACGCCGGCTGAGCCGACCGGGACCGGCTGAACGCGGCTGCGCAAGACATTATCGACCTGCGTGGACAGCCCGCACTCCACACCCGGTGAGGTCCGTTACAGGCGTGGTGAGGTCGATCACCACCGAGCACCCGGACGGTCAGCGACGGGCCGCGGAGGCGACGGCGGCGACGACCAGCGCGACGGCGCACGCCACGGCGAGCCAGGTGCCTGGACCGGGCGCCGACCCGGCGGCGCGTGCCCCGGTCAGCGGCAGTTCCAGCGCCCGGACCCCGGCCACGACGGCGGCGCCGAGCAGCAGCGCGGCCGCACGGGGCGACCGCGACGCAGCGGCCAGGACTGCCGCGGTCAGAACGGACAGCAGTCCGATGAGCAGTCCCCACGACGCGACGCGGAAGTCCCAGATGGCAGGTGCCGTGAGGTCGGGAGCGACCAGCGCAGGCATGCCGAACGCGCCGAGCGCGAACAAGCCCGCCAGGGCGATCGGCACCAGGACGGTGAGCGGCGCCTTGACCTCGGGTCGTCCCAGTTCTTCCCGCTCCACGGCTCCGGCCAGTCCCGCAACGCCTCCGGCGATCAGGCCCAGCACCAGGCTGAGCACGGTCAACCAGGCGCCGGCACCGGGTTGGACGGAACCGATGCGGGTGGCCGCGAGCACGGCGTCGAGTGCGGCGGTGCCCGCGAGCGGGAGCGCGGCGAGCGAGACGGTGAAGGCGGGGCGCACGGCGGACCCGCTGGAACGGAAGATCGTCAGCAGCCCGAGCGCACCGACCGCGATGCCCGCGGGCCACAGCTGACGGTCCGCGTAGCTGATGGGGGTCGGCAGCCCTTCGGGCAGCACCAGCTGGCGGCCGAGGGCGCCGCCGACCGCGGCGAGCCCGGCGAGCACACCGATGACGCCCGCGGCCACCTGCAGCCGGTGCTGGCCGGCGAGTTCGACCGGGGGCGCTTCGCCCGCGGTCGCGGCGGGCCCGGCCGACGTGTCCTCCCGGCCGAGCGGCCGGGAGAGCCCGGCGAACGCGCCTGCGGCGAGCAGTGCCACCACCGGCCCCCAGCTCACGTCGAGGCCGTCGGTGACCAGGGCGGTCACCAGCGGCGGCAACGAGATGGCGGTGATCACCGCGGCCGCGCCCAGCAGACCACCCCGCCTGCCGGCGGGAACCGGGGAACTCGCCGCGAGCGCGCCCGCGAGTGGGGCGGCGGCCGCGACGAGGACGCCACCGAGCATGGCGAAGGCCGGGGAGTCCATCGGTCCGCGAGCGAAGACGTAGACATCGGTGGAGGTGAAGGGGACGACGAGCAGGCCGATTCCACCGAGCAGACCCACGACCAGCGCACCGGCGAAGCGCCCGCGTCTGCCCGGCTCGTCCTCGGCGTCGGCGGACTCGACGGGCACGCCGTGCCTGCCCGCGGCGAGGACCCCGGCTGCCGTCGCGAGCACGTGGCCCGCGACCAGCAGCCACAGACCGGGAGCGGTCGGCAGCACGTCGAGGCTCACGGGGCGGAAGAGCTCCGGGCGGGACGCGTAGAGCGGATCGGCCGCGATCTGCAGGTCGACCAGCGCCCTGCCGGGGGCGAACACCGCTGCAGCCGTCAGCACTCCACCGGCGGCGAGCGCCCGGCCGCGCACGAGGAAGACGCCGGCGATGAGCACCGGCAACACGGCGAGCATGGCCAGCAGCGGCCACGAGGTGAAGGCGGGTGGGGCACTCGGGTCGACGACGCCGACGAGGGGACCCACCACGAGCAGGACCGCGCTGCCCGCGGCCAGCCCGAACGCCGACCGGAGCCGTCCGGTCACCGGAACCACCGGTTCGGACTGAGCCATGACGTTGTCTCGGACGGTTCTGGTCATCGGCTCGACGCTAGCAAGGCCTCTGAGAGGTTCACGGGAGTGACCGGCCGAACGAGAGGGCACAACGTTCGCTTGTGGAAAACCCGCGCCGGGTACTCGTTGTTGGTGAGCCCATCACCTACCTTCACCCTCATGGGCAATCGCAGCCTGCAACGAGCAGCTGACGCGTTGTTACGACGCGCCGGTTCGGGTGTGCACGCCATGAGGGACGTCTCAGGCCAGACGATGGGCGCGCTGCGCACGGTGGCCACCCTCGGTGGCCTCCGCGGCCTGGCGATGGAAACGGCCTGGTTGGCGGCTCACACGGTGCTGTACCCCTGGGGTGCGGTCGCCGAACAGATCAGACCGGACGGTCCCTACCGCCACTACCGCACCGACCGCCTGCCACCGCGTCAGCGGGGATTGGTGGTTTCGGCGATGGACGCGGCGGGGACCCCGATAGTGCTGATCCACGGCATCGGGGACAACAGATCAGCTTTCGCAGTGTTGTCAGGGGCGCTGCGCAGGCGTGGATTCGGGGTCGTCCACGCCGTCAACTACAGCGTGCTCACCGCGCTCACGGGGGACGTGCGCAGGTCAGCGGCTCTGCTCAACGCCCACATCGAGCGGATCTGCGAGCAGACCGGGTCGGAGCAGGTCCACGTCGTCGGCCACTCGCTCGGCGGTCTCATCGCCCGGTACTACGTGCAGTGTCTGCGGGGCCATCGCCGCGTCCGCACCCTGGTGACGCTCGGGACACCGCACAACGGCACGCTCGCCGCCTACCTCCTGCCCACACCCCTCACCCGGCAACTACGACCGGGATCAGACCTCCTGCGTGAACTCGCGGAGCCCGTCGACGACTGTCCGACGAGGTTCGTCGTGGTGTGGAGCGAGATGGACCAGGTGATCATCCCGCAGCGCAACGCGAGACTCGAACACCCGTCGTTGACCGTTGAAGAACATCAAATACGTGATTCAGGTCACCTGTCACTCCCTGTTGACAGCCGCACCCTGCACGTTGTTGTCACGTCTATCACCCGATCGGACGACGGCATGAGCCACCCCATCATCCCTGTAAGTAGGGGGTCTGGTAGTTCGGCTGTCACCGAGGGTGACGACATGCAGTCTCGACCGTCCTGCTGACCGCTATTCGGTAGACGTCGCCGGAGGGGTTTGCCCTCAAGGGTCTCGCGCCGTTACTGTCCCCCGGTCCGTTGTCACAGTCTGGTCACAACCCAGGACAGCGAGTTGGCACCCCGTCCAACTCAACCGGGATCCCCCGCCCGGTGTCCGGCCGGACTCCCCGAAGACGGAAGGGCAGGCTTTGTCTCGACACCGCTCCCCCGGTGACCACGACACATCTGCGGTGCTTGAAGTGGCCGTGGATCGCGCCTCGACACGCGCCGCGGGCACGCACCGGCTTCCCCCGCCGCCGTCCGCGCTGCGCGGACGGATCGTCGTCGCCGCGGTCGCAGTCGGCGCCTTCGCTGCAGCCGGCGCCGGCCAGACGCTTCAGGCGGCCGGCCCGTCGCACTCCGACGAGGTGACGCCGCTGGCCAACACCAAGGACGGTGCCGCAGCCTTCGGAGTCGGTGGCAACGCCCCCGCTGCCCCCCAGGTGCTCCCGGTCGCCAAGACCATCGACGCCGCCGCCGAGGTCAACAAGCTCGCGAAGAGCCAGCGGCTCACCGAGCAGCGCGAGGCGGCCGAGGCCGAGGCCAAGCGACCCAAGTTCGTACGTCCCGCCGCGGGCGTCTTCAGCTCGGGCTTCGGCAGTCGATGGGGTACCTCCCACCTCGGCATCGACATCGCCAACGCGATCGGCACGCCGATCGTCTCCGTCGCCGACGGAACGGTGATCGAGGCAGGTCCCGCGAGCGGCTTCGGCCTCTGGGTCCGCGTCCAGCTCGACGACGGCACGATCCACGTCTACGGACACGTCGACACCTACTCGGTGCGAGCGGGCCAGCGGGTGCAAGCCGGCGAGCAGATCGCCCGGATGGGCAACCGCGGTTTCTCCACCGGGCCGCACCTCCACTTCGAGGTGTGGGAACCGGGCGGTCACAAGATCAACCCACTGCCCTGGCTGAACGCCCGCGGCGTCACGGTCTGACGCGGCGTTCCCACGGGAGCCGATGCACGAAGTAGGCGCAAGCGACCCGCCACACGGCGCACATGCGTCCTCTGCGGGCGCGCCCGCACGCGATGCAGCCGCCACGCGCGGTGGTCTCGTGGATCCGCAGCAGGGCTCGCCACGCGGCGACGAGACGACGGGTCTCGTGGCCGCACGTGCGCGCTTCACCGCGCGCGGCCAGACGATCAACCGCTTCCAGGTAGCCGACCACGCGCTCGTGAAGCAGCCGAGCCAGTACCTCATCCACACCGAGTACCCCCCGCCTCCGGGCCAGCTGCCCGTTTCCCCGACGGTGCGATGAAACCGGATGGCACCGACATTTTTCACACGCGGCCCCTGTGAGCTGCGGTGACGATGTGAAAGGCCGGGCCGCTCCCACGGCCCGGCCATCCCCCGATGGATCTTCATCTGCGAAGAGCCGACCCCGTGCGGCCCTCCGCGTCCGCCGCACGCGGCCCCCGTGACCGGTTCACCCCGAATGCGACCGGACGTCCCGCTTGCGACAACCGCTAAGACGCACACCTCAGGTCCGGGGTTGCACCGGGTTCTGGATCACTTCGAATCCCGGTGACCTCGAAGCCGGCGCCGACGAGCCGGCCCGGACACACGGGCCTGCGGCTGACCTCAGGTGCGTCCTACAGCTTCACGAGCGGGACGCCGCCGATGAGCATCAAGCGCACGGTGCCGGCCGATCCGAAGTC
The DNA here is from genome assembly GCA_036008865.1 of Pseudonocardiaceae bacterium. Classification (GTDB taxonomy): domain Bacteria; phylum Actinomycetota; class Actinomycetes; order Mycobacteriales; family Pseudonocardiaceae; genus DASYMV01. The sequence goes on from DASYMV010000102.1 coordinate 19,343, forward strand.
GATCGTCGCGGTGGCGCGGGGACCCGCGCCCTCGGCGGCCACGACGGTGCCCAGGCCGTACTTGTCGTGGTTGACGCGGTCGCCGACCTCGAGCTTCAGCGCCGGGGTGTCCTGCCAGCCCTTGAACGGCGTACTGCGCATGCCCCGCGCGGCGATCCCGGCCTGCGCCGAGTCGCCACCGGTGCGCCGCCACGTGGTCGCGGCGGACGGTGCGGAGCGAGCGGGCTCCATGCGCCGCCACTCGATCAGGTCCGAGGGCACCTCGTCGAGGAAGCGCGAAGCGGGGTTGGTCATCGGCTGTCCCCACGCCGACCGCACCAGCGCGCGGGAGAGGTACAGGCGGTGCTGCGCCCGTGTGATGCCCACGTAGGCGAGGCGCCGCTCCTCGGAGAGCTCGGC
>DASYMV010000103.1:0-3042 GCA_036008865.1 Pseudonocardiaceae bacterium
CCGTCACCGTCGGACTCGTGCTGCTGGTGCGCAAGATCCGTCGTGCCGACGACCTCCAGACAACCGTGCTCGCCGTGCTCGTCGGCCTGATCGTCACGGTGTCACCAGCGGCGATGCTGCTGGTGAAGCATTGAGCCCGCGCATCCCGGTCGGCCTGTCGACGGCTTCGGTCTGGCCGCAACCGGCTGCCGCCGCGTTCGAGCTGGCCGCGGAACTGGGCTACGACGGCGTCGAGGTGATGGTCTGGGCCGATCCGATCAGCCAGGACGTCGGCGCGCTGGAACGGTTGTCCCGTCGCAGCGGCATGCCGATCCTGGCCGTGCACGCACCCTGTCTGCTGATCACCCAGCGGGTGTGGTCGCCCGACCCCGTCGAACGGTTGCGCCGCAGTGTGCGCGCCGCCCAGGACCTCGGGGCGCGGACGGTCGTGCTGCATCCGCCGTTCCGCTGGCAGCGCCGCTACGCCGAGGGTTTCGCCGATCTCGTCGCGCGGCTGGAGGACGCGAGCGGCATCGCCATCGCGGTCGAGAACATGTTCCCGGTCCGCCGCCCGATCGGGCGTGGACGTTCGGTCCAGGTGACCGCGTTCCGTCCGTCGATCGACCCCACCGACGTCGGCCACCGGCATTACACGCTCGACCTGTCGCACACCGCCGCCGCGCACGTGGACGCGCTGGAGCTGGCCAAGCGGATGGGCGAAGGGCTGACCCACATCCACCTCGCCGACGGCGACGGACTGCCCAAGGACGAGCACATCGTCCCCGGTCGTGGCAGTCAGCCGTGCGCGGAGATCTGCGAGAACCTGGCGCGCTCCGGATTCGACGGGCAGGTGGTGCTGGAGGTCAACACCCGTCGTGCTCGCAGCGCGGCTGAACGCGCCGAGATGCTCGCCGAGTCATTGCTGTTCGCGCGGCTGCACCTCGACTGGCCGGTCACCAGGTGAACTGACACCAACCCGTACAGTCTCGGTCGTGAATCCGTTGCGCACCTTGATCCTGGCCGCGGCCGGCAACGACACGGTGCGACGGGCGGTGGCCAACACTCCGGTGACCCGCGGTGTGGTCCGGCGTTTCGTGGCCGGTGAGAAGGCGGACGACGCGGTCGCGGTGACCGGTGACCTGGTCGCCGACGGGCTCGCCGTGACGCTCGACCACCTGGGCGAGCACACCACCGATCGCGAGCTCGCCGAGCAGGCCGTGCAGGCGTACCTGCACCTGCTGGACCTGCTGGACGCGAGTGGTTTGGCCGCGCGGGCGGAGGTCAGCGTGAAGCTCTCCGCGGTCGGCCAGGCGCTGGGCGAGGCGCTGGCGTTGGAGAACGCATCGCGCATCTGCGCGGCCGCCGAGAAGCACGGCACCACGGTGACGCTCGACATGGAGAACCACACCACTACGGACTCCACCCTGCGGGTGCTCGCCGAGCTGCGGTGCGAGTGGCCGTGGGTCGGTGCGGTGCTGCAGGCGTACCTGCGGCGGACCCTGGAGGACTGCCGTGCGCTGGCGGGGCCGGGCTCTCGGGTGCGGCTGTGCAAGGGCGCCTACGCGGAGCCGGACTCGGTCGCCCACGCCACACCGCACGAGATCGACCTGAACTACGTGCGCTGCGCCAACGTGCTGCTGGAGGGCGACGGTTACCCGATGTTCGCCACGCACGACCCCCGGCTGGTGGAGATCATCGGTGAGCGGGTGCGGTGGTACGACCGCAGGCCGGACAGCTTCGAGTACCAGATGTTGTACGGAGTCCGCCCCGCGGAGCAGCTCCGGTTGGCAGCGGAGGGAAACGTGGTGCGGGTGTACGTGCCCTACGGCGAGCAGTGGTACGGGTACCTGATGCGGCGGTTGGCGGAACGGCCCACCAACGCCGCCTTCTTCCTGCGCTCACTGGCCACCCGCTCATGACGACTGTTGCGAGGAACTCGGTGCTCACGTTCTCGGCCGCCACTGCCGTGCGTTCTCTGGGGGACGGCACGTTCACCGCGAGTCTGCCCGCGGACTGGACCATCGGCCCCAAGCCCCACGGCGGTTTCCTGCTCGCGCTCGTGGCGCGTGCCGCGACTCAGGCCGCCGCAGCGGAGATGTCCGGCGACGGGCTCGCACCTCTCGCCGTGAGCGCGCAGTTCCTGCGTGCCCCGGAAGTCGGGCCGGTGCTGCTGCGCACCGCACTGCGCAAGGTCGGCCGGACGGCAACGGTCGTCGCGGTGACGCTGGAGCAGCGCGGCCGCAGCTGTGTCGAGGGGACGGTGACCGTCGGCAGCATGCCCCACCAGGCGCCGGACTACGCGGATCTCCCGCACCTGCCGGCCGAGCCGCCCGCGGACGCGGTGGACCTCGCGACGCTGCACTCCGGGGGCATCTACAAGATCGGTGCGGCCTGCGACGTCCGGCTCGACAAGCAGGGTGCGGGCTTTCTCGCCGGGCGGACGGGCGATCCGCTGACGCTGCGCCTGTGGGTCCGGCCGCGCGGCGAGCGGCCAGACCCGTTCTTCGCGCTGCTGGCCGGCGACATCTCCGTGCCCGTCACGTTCAACCTCGGTCGCTTCGGGTGGTCGCCCACGGTGCAGCTCACCGCGTTGCTGCGGGCCGATCCGGCGCCGGGCTGGCTGCGCGTGCAGGTGACCTGCAACGCCGTGCACGGCACGTGGTTCGACGAGGACGCGATCGTGATCGACTCCGCAGGCCGTCTGGTGTGCCAGGCGCGTCAGCTCGCGCTGACCCCAGTTGGATGACCACGAGCCCCCTCGGAGTGCGCACTTCGGGCAAGGCACCGCGAACTCCTCGTTGAGGCACTCGTGGCACCCTTGTCCGCATGACGACGATCGCCGTGCTGGGTGCTGGCAAGATCGGTGAGGCCCTGCTCTCCGGGCTGATGCACGGAGGGCGCAGCGCCGAGGAGTTGCTGTTCACCGAGAAGCATCCGGACCGCGCCGCTGCGCTCACCGAGCGCTACGGCGTGCGCGCGGTGGACGTGCCGGACGCCGCCGACAAGGCCGACGTCCTCATCGTCGCCGTCAAGCCCCAGGACATCGAGCCGCTGCTGGACGAG
>DASYMV010000104.1:0-2345 GCA_036008865.1 Pseudonocardiaceae bacterium
TCCTGGAGGAGTGTCAGGCCCAGTCCAAGGTGGTGCTGCTCGACTGCTGCTTCAGTGGTGCGTTCTCCAAGCGGCCCACCGAGATGTCCGCGGCCAAGATCGACGTCAAGCAGCAGTTGGGACGCGGCACCTACGTGATCACGGCGACCAACGAGCTGGAGTTCGCCTTCGAGGACGAGCGGCTGCTGTTCGATGAACGGCAGCGGTTCTCCGCATTCACCGACGCGGTGATCAGAGGCCTCGGCACGGGCGCTGCGGCACGTCCGGACGCCGACCTGATCACCGCTGAAGATCTGTACACGTACGTCCACGACGAAGTGAGGCGCAGCGGGCTGAAACAGACACCCACCAGGAGCAACAAGTCGGAGGGGTTGTTCAAGGTGGCGAACGTTCGGTCGCGGCGGATCGTGGTGGACAGCGGCTCCGCGTCGCCGCGTCTCGAAGAGCTGTTGTCCCAACCGAAGGAGAACGGCACTTCGAGCCTCGTGTCGCCCATCGGTCAGGCACATCACGACGCGGGACGATCCGACGACGTGCTGCGGGTCGACCTCGCCGGCCAGGACGGTCACCTCGCCATCGTCGGCCGGATCTACTCCGGCAAGTCCACACTGCTGCACACCCTCATGGCCGGCCTGACCTTCGGCCGCACGCCGGACGAAATGTCGTTCTACTGCCTCGACGCGGGTGGTCGGTTCAGCGCGCTGCACGACGTGCCACACCTCAAGCAGGTGATCGCGCCCTCACAGCCGCTGGAAATCAGACAGCTGCTCGAACGGCTGGAGGCGACGATCTCCGCGCGAGACAAGCTGTTCCGTGCCGCGGGCATCGGCCGCACCAGCGCGTACCGGGAACTGTGCAGGCTGGGAGTGCTGCCCGGCGGTGAACACGGTGACGTCTTCCTGGTGATCGACGGTTGGGAGCAGTTCCACGACCGCGTACCCGACCTGGACGCGGTGGTCCAGCGGATCGCCAGCTCGGGCTTGCACTTCGCGGTGCACGTCATCGTCACCGCGCGATGCTGGGCGGAGATCCCGCCGAGGGTCACGCAACTGCTCCGCGGACGCATCGAATTGCTGCTCGACGACCCGAGCGAATCGAAGATCAGCGCCGAACTGGCCGCCACGCTGCCGGATCGGCCGGGGTGGGGGTTGTTCGGCGGGCGCAGGTTCCTCAGCGCGGTCGCCCACGCAGACGAGACCGAGGATCACGTCGCCGCGTTGATCAGCAGGCTCAACGACCCGTCGTTCGTCTGGGGGAACCAGCCTCCGGCTGATGAGGTGGTCGTCGCCGAGCGACCGGAATTCCTGGAGTTGCTCGGCGTTCCCGGCGACCCGGTGACCTTCGACGTGCAGCAGGCGTGGCGGCCGAGGCCGGTGCGCGACCGCTACCGCGTGCCGTTCGGCTTCGACGACCACGGCCGGCCGGTCGAGCTGGACATCAAGGAAGCCGCGATGCAGGGCATGGGCCCGCACGGGCTCCTGATCGGCGCGACCGGTTCCGGCAAGTCCGAACTGTTGCGCACGCTGGTGCTCGGCCTGCTGGCCACGCACTCGTCGACCGCGCTGAACATGATCCTCGTCGACTTCAAGGGTGGTGCGACGTTCCTCGGTCTGGACGCCGCGCCGCACGTCGCGGCGACGATCACGAACCTGGCGGGCGACCTTACCCTGGTCGACCGCATGAAGGACGCGATCGCCGGTGAGGTGGCGCGCCGCCAGGAGGTGCTGGCGAAGGGCAACTACAGGAACGTCTGGGACTACGAGAAAGCACGGCAGACCGGCGCGGATCTCGATCCGTTGCCGGCGTTGCTCATCTGCATCGACGAGTTCTCGGAGATGCTGACCGCGAAGCCGGACTTCATCGACGTCTTCGTGCAGATCGGCCGCGTCGGACGCAGTCTCGGCATGCACCTCCTGCTGGCCTCGCAGCGTCTGGAAGAGGGCAGGCTGCGGGGGCTGGACACGTACTTGTCCTACCGGATCGGTCTGAGGACCTTCTCCGCGGCGGAGTCCCGTGCCGCGATCGGTGGTCCGGACGCCTACGAGCTGCCGCCGATCCCCGGTGTCGGGTACCTGAGCGTCCAAGGATCCGACATGGTCCGGTTCGAGGCCTCCTACGTCTCCGGGCCGAGCGGCCACAACGGTGCGTCGCTGCTCGACGTGGTGGTCAGCCGTCTGATCGGCCAGGGGCCACCCGCGCACGAGGTGTGGCTGCCGCCGCTGAACGAGCCTCCGTCGTTGGACACACTGCTCCCGCCGCTCGCGCCGACCGAGGACCGCGGTCTGACGTCGGCCGGGTTCTTCGCCAACGGCAAGCTGCAGGTGCCGCTCGGCGTGGTCGACAAG
>DASYMV010000105.1:0-4418 GCA_036008865.1 Pseudonocardiaceae bacterium
CGCCTCGTGCAACTGCCGCTTCTTCGTGCGCGCGAGCAGCGCCTCTCCGCCGCGCCGGCCGATCAGGTAGCCGACCTGCGCTCCTGCGATCGCCCCCACCGCCGCGGCGACCACCACCAGCGGCAGCGACAGGTGCAGACCGGGAATCGTGTTGGTGGCGCACAGCAGACCCGCGGTGAACAGCAACGAGTCGCCGGGCAGGAAGAACCCGATCAGCAGTCCGGTCTCGGCGAACAGGACGAAGAAGACTCCGAGGGTGCCGAAGCTCGACAGCAACGACTTCGGGTCGAGCAGGTTGAGCGCGACGGTCATGGATGTCCCCATCTCGTGGTTCTACACACTCGTAGAAGTTCTACACCACTGTAGATTGCTGTTCGTGCGCAGCGCATCGACACCCGAACCGCAGCCAGCTGCCCGGAGAGGCCACGGGGAGCTGGAGTCCGAGGTGCTCGCCGCGCTCTGGGTGGCGGCGCAACCGCTCACGCCGGGCGAGGTGCGGCAGGAGCTGGGCGAGACGCTCGCCTACAGCACCGTCGTGACGATCCTCTCGCGCCTGCACGCCAAGGGCGTGCTCACCCGCACCAGGCGCGGCCGGGCCTACGCCTACGCCCCCGTGGCCGACGAGCCGGGCCTGGCCGCACGGCGGATGCACGAGGTGCTCGACTCGGAGTTCGATCGGCGCACCGTGCTGGCGAGATTCGTGTCCGACCTCTCCCCCGCGGACGAACTCCTCCTGCGAGGCTTGTTGGAGGACGACGCGCAGGCGAGCGGGTAGACGCCGTGCACATCGCCGTCTACCTCCCGCTGCTGCTGCCGCTGCTGGGCGTACCCGCCGTGCGCAGGGTCGCCGAGCGCAGCCACCCCCGTACGGCCACGTGGGTGCTGACCGGAACCGCGGTGGTGGCCTCCGCGGCCAGCACTGTTTCGCTCGGCCTGCTCGCGTTCGCCGGTGCGACCCGGCTCTCCGCGGTGCCCGCTCCGGTGAGCGTGCTCGCCGTCGTGACCCTCGGCGTGCTGGTGCTCGCACTGAGCCGCACCGGGCTCGCGCACCTCACCGCGTTGCGGGACGCCTACGCCCAGGCGGATCGGCACACCGCCGCCGAGCTGGTGGTGACGCAGGACGACGACTGCATCGCGTACGCGCTGCCCGGCCGTCCGGGGCGGATCGTCATATCCAGGGGCATGCTCACCGCGCTGAACGCGCACGAGCGGCGTGCGCTGCTGGCCCACGAGCGCACGCACCTGGCATGCCGCCACCACCTCTTCCTCACCGCAGCGCACCTCGCGGCGGTGCTGAACCCGCTGCTGAGGCCGCTGCGGTCCGCGGTCGCCTACTCCGTGGAGCGCTGGGCGGACGAGGCCGCAGCGTGCGAGGTCGCCGACCGGAGAGTGACCGCGCAGGCGGTCGGGAAGGCGGCGCTGGCCACCCGCCGCGCGCCGCAGCCCCAGCTCGTCGCGCTGCACGCGACCGCCGGCCCGGTGCCTCGCAGGGTCGCCGCCCTGCTCGCAGCGCCGCCTTCCACGCGGTTGTCCACCGTCGGCGTCGTCGGCGCGGTGGCAACCGCAGTGCTCGCGTGTTCGTCGCTTTCCTCCTTGGAGGCCGCGACGGACCTGCACGAGTCGTTCGAGGTGACCGAGTCAGCGGCGCATCCAGGTCCGCACGGCATCGGGTGAGAGCTCCACGCCGAGTCCCGGTCCTTCTGGCAGGTGCAGCTCGCCGTCGGTGTAGCGCAGCGGTTCCACCAGCAGCTCCTCGGCCAGCAGCAACGGACCGAACAGCTCGCTGCCGTACGTGACCCCCGGCAACGCGCACGCCAGGTGCAGCGAGGCCGCGGTCCCGATCGGTCCCTCGATGGACGTCCCGCCGTGGCAGGGGATCCCGGCCGCGGCCGCCACGTCCGCGATGACCCTGGTCTGGCGCAGGCCACCGGACTTGGTGGTCTTCAACGAGAACACGTCGGCGCCACGGGTCCGTGCCAAGCGCAATGCATCGCCAGGCGTCCGCAGGCTCTCATCGGCCATGACCGGGATCGGCAGGGCCGCGTTGATCTCCGCCAACCACTCGAACTCCGCGCCGGGAACCGGCTGCTCGATCAGGTCGACACCCGCCTCGACGAGAGGCGGGAGGTGCTTGAGCGAGGTGAGCAGATCCCATCGCGCGTTGATGTCGACCCGGATGCTCGCCTCTCCGGAGAGCTTCTCCGCGACTTCGCAGATCCTGCGGACGTCCGCGGCCGGGTCCTGCGCGCCCATCTTGAGCTTGAAACTGGTGTGCTGCCCCGACTCGAGCTTGGCCAGCGCCTCGTCGACCACGACCGGTGCCGGCTCGGTGCCCAGCGCCCAGGTCACGGGAATGGACGTCCGGGCGGTTCCACCGAGCAGCGTGTGCACCGGCACGCCCAGGCTGCGCGCCCAGGCGTCGTGCAGCGCCACCTCGACGGCCGCCTTGGCGTACAGGTTTCCCGCCACGACGTCGTTGATGTCGCGCTGCACCGCGGCGATGTCGTCCACCCGGCGCCCGGTGATCAAGGGTGCGACATAGCGATCGATGATCACCTGCATCGTCTCGACCGACTCGCCACCCCACCACGGGCCACCGGGAACGACGCCCTCTCCGGTTCCGGTGACGCCGCCGGCGGTGTGGATGCGGACGAGCAGGATCGGCTGCCTGTCCATGCCCACACGGGCGAAACGGTGCGGTCTGCGCAGCGGCACGTCGAGGATGACGGTCTCCACGCGGTCGATCCGCAGGTCGTTCATGGGTTTTCTGCCTTCCACGCGGATCAGCTGACGTCGGCCAGGGCGGAGGAGGAGTCGAGAAACTCCTCCCGGAAGATCAGCCGGGGTGCCATCCGCCTTCTCTTGAGCGCCTTCACTCCGGCCCCGACCATCGCCGGCGGGCCGCACAAATATGCGCTCATTCCCTTGCAGGTGGAGAAATCGGCGAGCACCACGTCGGTGACCAGTCCCACCCCGCCGTCCCAGTCCTCCTCCGACAGACACGGCCGGTAGGTGAAGTGCTCGAACTGCGCCTCCAGCCTGCGGAAGAACTCCACGTCGTAGAGGTCCTGCTGCGTGCGGCCGCCGTGGTAGAGGTGCAGTCGCGGCGCCAGCCCGTTGGTCAGGGCGTGCTGGGCGATCGACTTCAGTGGTGCCAGCCCGGTGCCGCCCGCGATGAGGATCGCGGGTTCTTCCACGGGGACGTTCATCCCGAACTGCCCGAGCGGCCCGGACAGCTGGACCTGCTCGCCGACCCGCAGCGTGGCGAAGACCCACCCATCGCTGGCGAGTCCGCCGGGGGTGCGACGGACGTGGAACTCCAGCCGCCGGGACTCCGACGGCGCGTTCGCCATCGAGTACTGCCGGGAGATCTCCGTGCCTGGCACGGTGATCTCTGCGTACTGACCCGCGTTGAACGCCATCGGCTCGTCGAGTTCGACGACGAGCCGCCGCGTGTCACGGGCGATGTCGTCGAGCTTGACGACCGTGCCGCTGAAGTCCTTGAGCGGGTGGCGAACCACGCGGGAGTCGAGATCCACCTCGCTCACCGGCTCGACGACCAGGTCCGCGGTCGGCGTGGCCTGGCAGCCGAGTGCGAGCCCGGCTGCCCTCTCCTCCGCGGTCAGCGTGAACTCCGGCGAGGCGTTGTGCTCGACGCTGCCGCTGAGCACCTTGAGCTTGCACGTGCCGCAGGTTCCCTGCGTGCAGGAGTGCGGGAGCCACACGTTCTCCCGGAGGAACGCGTCGAGCACGGCTTGGCCACCCGAGCAGCGGACGGTCTTGCCGAGCGAGTCGATCCGGACGTCGAAGTCGCCCATGCTCACACTTCCCACTTGACGTGGAGTTCCTTCGGGCCGCGGAAGCCCCAACCCCAGAAGTCCACGTCGTGGTCGGTGTCACGCTCGATGTTCGGGATCGCCTCGAAGAGCTCCTCCAGGCCGATCCGGACGACTTCGTTCGCGAAGTAGGTCCCCGCGCACGCATGCTTCCCGGCGCCGAAGGCGAGGTGCGGGATCGGTGGCCGGTCCATGTCGTACGCGGACGGGGCGTTGTAGTCGCCCGCGTCGTGGTTCGCCGAGCCGTACGACAGCATCACGACCGAGCCCTCGGGCAACGTGACGTCGCCGATCGTGACCTCGCGAACATTGCGTCGCGCGACCGCCGACCAGATGGGCGAGGTCCACCTCACGGCCTCGCCGACGGCGCGCCGGATGAGCGCAGGGTTGTCGATCACACGTTCGAGCTGGTCGGGCCGCGTGAACAGGCCCGCGACCGTCGAGGCCATGGCGTGGCCCGGTTCCTGCATCGCGCCGAGCAGGAAGACGAACAACGTCGGGTAGACGTAGTCGCGATCGCGGGTCTGCCCCTCGGGCATGCCGTCGTGCAACCAGTGCGACAGCGCGCTGTCGTCCGGCTCG
>DASYMV010000106.1:0-1980 GCA_036008865.1 Pseudonocardiaceae bacterium
AGCTGGCCCCGGCCGTCCGGCCGGAGACACTGGTCGTCTCGCTGTGCGCCGGTCTGCCGACCGCCCTGTACGAACGCAGGCTTCCCGCGGGCACGCCGGTGGTGCGGGTCATGCCGAACACACCCATGCTCGTCGGCGAGGCGATGAGCGCCATTTCCGCGGGCAAGCACGCCGACGAGTCGCACCTCGCGCTCGTCGAGGAGTTGCTGTCCACGGTCGGCAAGGTCGCGCGCGTCCCCGAGTCGCAGCAGGACGCCGTCACCGCGCTCTCCGGGTCCGGCCCGGCGTACTTCTTCTACCTCGTCGAGGCGATGATCGACGCGGGGATCCTGCTCGGCATCCCGCGCGACCTCGCCGGACAGCTGATCATCCAGTCCGCGGTCGGCGCGGCCGCCATGCTGGCCGAAGGCGCCGAGCACCCGGTCATCCTGCGCGAGGCGGTCACCTCACCGGCGGGTACGACGATCATGGCGATCCGCGAGCTCGAGAAGCACGGGGTGCGCGCCGCGATGCTCGCGGCGATCGAGGCCGCTCGCGACCGATCGGAAGAGCTGGGCAGGGCTCACGAGGCGGATTGATCACTCTGAGCTGATCAGTCGCTGGCACATCCGGGTGGTGCCGCGCGACCGTTGGGCGCACAGATGGTCCTTCGGCGTCGCACGAGTCACAGCAGTCCCGCTACCCTCGCAGACAGCACGTGCGTGTCGAACCGTCGGTGGGGAAGCCGACGGCACGACATGTGTCGAAGGATGCGGTGAACATGTCTGCGAAGGAGAACGACCGAACGGGCCTGGCACAGGTGCAGTTCCTGACCGTCGCCGAGGTGGCCGGAATGATGCGTGTCTCGAAGATGACCGTGTACCGGCTGGTGCACTCCGGCGAGCTGCCTGCGGTGCGCGTCGGCAAGTCGTTCCGGGTGCCGGAGAAGGCCGTGCACGCCTACCTGGAGAACGCTTACTTCGACGCCGGATGACCTCGGCGTCGGAAGCCGCGAGCGGTCCGGGTAAGGTGGAAGGCCGTTCGTGCGTGGACTCGGCGTGCCCTGCTTGACAGGTGCCGAAACGCCGTTCCACCGCATGGAGAGCCACCAACGTCTACAGCTAAGGAACCCGCATGGGCTCGGTCATCAAGAAGCGCCGCAAGCGCATGTCGAAGAAGAAGCACCGCAAGCTGCTGCGCAAGACCCGCGTGCAGCGTCGCAAGCGCGGCAAGTAACCACGCGGGTTCTGCTCGACGCGCCGCACCGCCACCGATCTCCACCGCGGGATCGGTGGCGGTGCCGTTCGCGGACCTGTCGTCCACGAGGTGTTCCACCTGCTGGGAGCAGATCCGGCCAAGCGGGATCTGGTCCGTCCGTTCGGGTGACAAGACGCGTAAAGGCCGCGTGACCTGCGTCAAGAGGCTGTTCCGACACGATGCTGACGCCGATCGGGCTTGTAGCATCGAGCAATCGCAGCCTGAGCATGGAGTCGCATGGCGCCCAAGGTCGTTCTCGTCACCGGTGTGAGCCGTTTTCTCGGCGGGCATCTCGCTGCGCGTTTCGCCGCCAACCCCGACATCGAGCGGGTTCTCGGCGTCGACACCGAGCCGCCGCCACGTGATCTACTGCGCCGGATGGGCCGGACGGAGTTCGTCCGCGCCGACATTCGCAACCCGCTGATCAGCAAGGTCATCTCCACCGCGGGGGTGGACACCGTGGTGCACGCCTCGGTGACCGCGAACCCGGCCGGCCCCACGGGACGGGTCGCGATGAAGGAGATGAACGTCATCGGCACCATGCAACTCCTGGCCGCGTGCCAGAAGTCGCCGAAGGTGCGCAAGCTCGTGGTGAAGTCGACGAGCGCGGTGTACGGATCCAGTTCGCGCGATCCCGCGGTCTTCACCGAGGAGATGGGACCCAAGGACCTGTCGTCCAGCGGCTGTGCCAAGGACGCCGTGGAGGTCGAGGGCTATGTCCGCGGCTTCGGGCGTCGCAGGCCC
>DASYMV010000107.1:0-11021 GCA_036008865.1 Pseudonocardiaceae bacterium
TGTCGATCGCGATACCCAGGTGCTCGGCACCGTGGTAGGTGACCTCCTTGGCCTCTTCGTCGATCGACGCGTTCAGCTTCGGGTGCTGCTTGAGCGCCTCGACCGCGGCCTTCGCGAAGAACGGCAGGAACGTCAGCTTGACGCCTTCCCGCTGCTCGAAAGCGGCCTTCGCGCGGTTGCGCAGCCGCGCGATCTTGGTGACGTCCACCTCGAACACCTGGGTGAGCTGTGCGGACATCTGCAGCGACTCGCGGGTCCGCTGGGCCACGATCTGACGCAGGCGCGGCAGCTTCTGCGTCGTACCGCGCAGACCACTGGTGTCCACGGCCGGAGCGGCAGCGGGAGCGCTCGCCGCGCGCTGGGGAGCGGCGGCGGGGGCTGCGGGTGCGGGAGCCGGCGCCTTGGCGGCCTCGACGGCGGCCAGCACGTCCTGCTTGCGGATCCGGCCACCGACACCGGTGCCCTTCAGCGTGCCGAGGTCGATGCCGTTCTCGGAGGCGAGCTTGCGCACCAGCGGCGTCACGTACGGCGCGCCGTTGCCGTCCTCACTGGCCGGAGCAGCGGGCTGTGCCGGCTGCGCGGCCGGCTTGGGAGCCTCGGGCGCGGGCGCCTGCTCGGGTGCCTCGTGCTTGGGCGCCTCGTGCTTGGGTGCAGGGGCGGGAGCCGGTGCGGCGGCGGCCGGGGCCGCGTCGCCGGAACCGATCACCGCGAGCTGGCCGCCGACCTCGACGGTCGCGTCCTCGCCCGCGGAGATCTCGAGCAGGGTGCCGGCGACCGGCGAGGGGATCTCGGTGTCGACCTTGTCGGTGGACACCTCGAGCAGCGGCTCGTCGACCTCGACGGAGTCGCCGACCTGCTTGAGCCACCGGGTCACGGTGCCCTCGGTGACGCTCTCGCCGAGAGCGGGCATCGTCACGGGCGTGCCCTCGGCGGAACCGTTCGAGGCAGGAGCCGCGGCCGGGGCCTCTTCCTGCTTCGGCTGCTCGGCCTGCGGTTCGGGCTGGGCCTCGGGCTGGGGCTGCTCGGCGGGCTGCGTCTCGGCGGCGGCACCGTCACCGATGACTGCGAGCTCGCCGCCGACGTCGACGGTCTCGTCCTCCTGCGCGACGATCTTCTGCAGAACGCCCGCCGCGGGGGACGGAATCTCGGTGTCGACCTTGTCGGTGGACACCTCCACCAAGGGCTCGTCGACCTCGACGCGGTCGCCCTCCTGCTTGAGCCACCGGGTCACGGTGCCCTCGGTGACGCTTTCGCCTAGTGCCGGCATCTGGACGGAGAAGGCCATCTCTCGCTGACTCCTCGTGCTTGTGTTGCGCGTTCGGCTGACTTGTTTGCGACGGTCAGCCGTGCACGTGCAGCGGCTTGCCGGCCAAGGCGAGGAATGCCTCGCCGAGGGCTTCTGTCTGGGTCGGGTGGGCGTGGATCAACGGAGCCACGTCATCCGGGTACGCCTCCCAGCTGTAGATCAGCTGGGCTTCACCGATCAGCTCGCCGACCCGCTCGCCGACCAGGGTGATGCCGACGACCGGACCCTCCGGCGCCTTGACCAGCTTGACACCGCCGGCCGTCTTCAGGATCTGACTCTTGCCGTTGCCGGCGAGGTCGTAGACGAACGTCTCGACCGAACCGTACTTCTCCTTGGCCGCGGCCTCGGAGAGGCCGACCGAAGCGACCTCGGGCTTGCAGTAGGTCACCCGCGGGATGCCCGCCTCGTCGATGACCTTCGGGTTCTGCCCCGCGATTTCCTCGGCGACGAAGATGCCCTGCTGGAAGCCGCGGTGTGCGAGCTGGAGGCCGGGCACGATGTCGCCGACCGCGTACACGTTCGGGAGATTGGTGCGCAGGCGCTCGTCGGTGACGACGAACCCGCGGTCGATGGTGATGCCGGCTTCCTCGTAGCCGTGACCCGCGCTGTTCGGACCGCGGCCGACGGCCACGAGCAGCAGGTCGGCGTCGAGCTGGTCGCCGGACTCCAGGGTGACCGAGACGCCGGCCTCGGTCTGCGTGGCGCCGGTGAACTTCACGCCGGTCTTGAACTTGATTCCACGACGGCGGAAGGCGCGCTCGAGCTGCTTCGAGGCGTACTCGTCCTCGGCGGGGACGAGACGGGGAAGGGCCTCGACGATGGTCACGTCGGAACCGAAGGAGCGCCACACGCTCGCGAACTCGACGCCGATGACGCCGCCGCCGAGCACGATGACCTTCTCCGGGATGAAGTCCAGGTTGAGCGCCTGGTCGCTCGTGATGACCCGGCCACCGATCTCCAGGCCGGGGAGGCTCCGCGCGTAGGAGCCCGTCGCCAGGACGACGTTCTTCCCGACGTAGCGCTGCCCGTCGACCTCGACCGCGTTCGGTGTCACGAAGGTGCCCGCACCCTCGACGAGCGTGACCTTGTTGGCCTTCGCCAGACTCTGCAGGCCCTTGTAGAGCTTGCTGATCACACCGTCCTTGTAGGAGTTCACCCCGGCGATGTCGATGCCCTCGAGCGAGCTCTTGACGCCGAACTGGTCGCCCTCACGGGCGTTGTCGGCGACTTCGGCCGCGTGCAGCAGCGCCTTGGTCGGGATGCAGCCGCGGTGCAGGCAGGTGCCTCCGAGCTTGTCCTTCTCGACCAGGACGACGGACAGGCCGAGCTCGGCCGCGCGGAACGCGCAGGCGTAGCCGCCGGAGCCGCCGCCGAGGATCACAAGGTCGGCGGAGGTGTCGGTCACGGGATCTCCTCGACAGGCAACGTTGACATTTTCGTGCGGGCCACCCGCACCCGGTTGGGAGCGGCGTGCGGGGAAGAGCGTCGCACGCCTCGCCCTTTCGGGGTCGCGCGGTCTTGCACGCCTTACTTCCGCGCGGGTGCGCGCGGGCAAAAGCCATCTTGTCACTACTTGCCCGGTGCTGGCGACGCGGCCCTTCGCGGGGCCTTGGTGAATCCTTTGAGACGGGGTTCACAGCCGACCTGGCACGATGGAGATCGTCATCGCCGAGGAGGTGGCCTGGTGGGCCTGTTCGATCGTTTCCGCAGGAAGTCACGTCCGGGTGTGCTGCGCTCGTCGTCCTCACAGGACACCAGTCACCTGGAGCAGTGGGCCGCCCAGCGGCGGGGCGTCGAGGCGTTTGTGGAGCCGCGTACCACGGTGACCGAAACCACTGTGGTGTTGGTCGCGCACGACGGCGAGTGGACGCGGCGACGAACAGAGGGCGACGAGGGCGCCCGGCGCCTCGCCCGCAAGCTCGGCATCCCGATCTACGACGTCGCACTCATGGGCTACCCGAAGCGCATGCGCGAATACACCGCGCGCAAGAAGGCCACCGAGAACGGTTGATCGTCATCTGAGCCGCGGTGTCGAGATCGTGAGCGGCTCGTGGCGGACCGGGAAGTTCACCGACGCGGCGATGAAGCACATCGCGTGCGCCTTCTCGTGCAGCGCCTGCGCGGTGTCCTCGGTCGCGGGATCGGCGACCGTCACCCTCGGGTTGAGCACCACGTCGGTGAACCGGCCGGAGCCGTCCGGATGTTCGGTCATGGTCCCCAGTGCGTGATCGCGGTAGTCGATCACCACCACCCCGTTGACCGACGCCAGGTGCAGGTACCACAGCATGTGGCACTCCGAGAGGGATGCGACCAGCAGTTCCTCGGGGTTGTACCGGGTGCGGTCGCCGCGGAACGCCGGGTCGGCGGAGCCGAGGATGGTCGGCTTGCCGGCGACGCTCACCTCGTGCGAACGCTCGAAGTCGCGGTAGTTGCTGGTGCCGTTTCCGGTGTTGCCGGTCCAGACGAGGTCCACTTCGCAACAGTGACGCCGGTCGGTTGCCATGGTCCGATACTGCCTGTCGAACCCGTGACGGCGACAGGGCTGGAGCGATCTCGACTGGTTCAGACGGACTGAGTCCACTGTGGACGTTCGGGCCCCGCGGCGCGCGGAGCCCGCACGGCTCCGGGTCAGCCGTTGGCCGCGATGTCGGCGAGCACGGCGGCGATCGTGCGCACCGGGACACCGGTGCCGCCCTTGGTCGTGTACCCCCACGGGGAACCCGAGTTGTAGGCAGGACCCGCGACGTCGATGTGAGCCCACTGCACGCCGTCGGCCACGAACTCGCGCAGGAACGTGCCCGCGGCGAGCATGCCGCCCCAGCGGTGGCCGGTCACGTTGGCGAGGTCGGCCAGACGCGAGTCGAGGTCGCTGCGCAGCTCCTCGGGCAGCGGCATGGCCCACGCGTTCTCGCCGACGGCGCGGCCGATCTCGGCGACGCGGTCGCGGAACTCGTCGGAGCCCATGACGCCGGAGGTCCGCTTGCCGAGCGAGACGACCTGGGCACCGGTCAGCGTCGCGGTCTCGATCAGGTAGTCCGGGTGGTCCTCGCCCGCGCGCACGATCGCGTCGGCCAGGATCAACCTGCCCTCGGCGTCGGTGTTGAGGACCTCGACGGTCTTGCCGCCGTACATGGTCAGCACGTCACCGGGGCGGTAGGCGCCGCCACCCGGCATGTTCTCCGCCATGGGCACCGTCGCGGTGACCTCCAGCGGGTACTTCAGCTTCGCCGCGAGCACCACGGCCGCCACGACGGCCGCCGCACCGGACATGTCCGAGGTCATCTCGTCCATGCCGGCGGCGGGCTTGATCGAGATGCCGCCGGTGTCGAAGGTGATGCCCTTGCCGACCAGGGCGACCTTCTTGCGGGCCTTCGGACCCTTGTAGGACAGGCGCACCAACCGCGGTTGGCGGCTCGAGCCGACGCCGACACCGAGGATGCCGCCGTAGCCGCCCTTGCGCAGCGCCTTCTCGTCGAGCACCTCGACCTCGAGACCCGCGGCCTTGCCCAGTTCGCCGGCGCGCTCGGCGAACGAGGCCGGGTAGAGGTCGTTCGGCGGGGTGTTGATCAGGTCGCGGGCCGTGCTGACGGCCTCGGCGATGGCGGTGGACGCCTTCAAGGTGGCCCGGTGCTCCCTCACGGTGCCGTCCGCCGGGCTGACGAAGTCGACCTTGGCGACGGCCCCGTCACGCGAGGCGGACTTGTAGGCGGTGAAGCTGTAGGCCCCCAGCACAGTGCCCTCGACGGCTGCTCCCAGGTGCACAGCGGACAGGGTGGAGACCGCGCGCTTCGCGCCGTTGAGCGACCGCGCCGCGGCGCCCGAGGCGCGGCGGACCTGCTCGTCGCTCAGCACACCGGCGACGTCGGGCTTGCCGAGACCGACCGCGAGCACGACACCCGCGGGCAGCTTGCCCAGGGTCGGCAGCTTGACGACCTCTTCTGACTTGCCGCTCGCACCGAGGGTGCTGAGCACCTCGGTGAGCTTGCCGTCGAACGCGGCGTCGACGGCGTCGGAGCCGGCCGCCAGCGCCAGCCCGTCCGGGCCTTGCACGGTGCCCACCACCACGGTGTCGGCGGTCAGGTTGCTGAAGTCACTGCCGGTGAGGGCCAGCTTCGGGGCTGTCACGTCCTGCTCCTTGACGGTTCTCCCGCTGCCGGGTTGTGCGACGGGAACGGTTGTGAATGGTGAGGCATGCTAAAGGTGACCGGGCGACGTAGATCGTGCCGGGCTCGGTTGATGCCCGGCGCAGCGACCAGCACGACCGGGGATCAGCCGGACGGATGGTTACCGTTGTCGGGTGCCATCTGGGAACGTGTACCCGTGACGCGAACGCCTAACGGCGCCTCGTCGGTGTCAACCGCAGTAGTGCTGGGTCTCGGTGCCGTCCTCGGCGCCGGCATGTTCATCGGACTCGCACCGGCGGCGGCCACCGCGGGCCGGTGGTTCCTCCCCGCACTGCTGATCTCCGCCGTCGCGGCGTTGTGCTGCGCGTTCTCGACCGCGGACCAGTCCAGAGCCCACCCGGACGCCGGTGGTGGCTACGAGTACATCCGCAACCAGTTGGGACCGTGGTCGGCGCGGATCGGCGGCAGCGCTCACCTGCTCAGCAGGGCTGCCGTCGCGGCGGCCCTCGCGGCCACCTTCGCCGACTACGTCTTCCCCGAGCACCGACCCGCAGCGGCGCTGGGACTTCTCGTCGTCACAGCCGTGATCGGCGCGGCCGGTGTGCGCTGGAGCACGAGGCTGAGTTGGACGCTCGCCGGTGTCGTCCTCGTCGCGCTCGTCCTCGTCGTGGTCGTGTGCTTCTCCGTCGCTCCGCCCGCCGTGGCACCGACGGTCGCGGGCGCGCCCGGCGCCGACGACGCCGGCGGGATCATGGGCGCGGCCGGGCTGATGTTCGTGGCGTTCTCCGGTTTCGAGCGGATCACCGCACCGCTGCGCGGTGATCCGGCCTGTTCGGCACGCCGTCTGCGGACCGCCATACCGGTACTGGTCGCCCTCGTGCTCGTCGTGCACCTCGCCGTCGGCGCAGCGGTCGTGCACCAACTCGGAACGGCGAGGCTGGCGCTGTCACCAGCACCGTTGCGGGACGCGATGATCGCCGCAGACGCGCGGTTCCTCGCACCGGTGGTGCAGGTGGGAGCGGCGGTCGCCGCGGTGTCGGCGCTGTTCTTCGTCTTCGCGGGCAGCAGGCGCACACTCGCCGCGATGGCCGAGGCGGGCGACCTGCCGGTGAGTCTCGCGGGAGCGCCGGACGCGCGTCCGCCGTGGCCGTTGGACCTGATCGGCGGTGCCGCGGCGGTGATCGCGGTCCTGCTGCTCACTCCCGCCCAGGCGCTCGCGGTCGGTGCTTGCGGCGCGTTGTTCTACTACGCGTTCACGAACGCCTCGGCCCGGATCCTGCTGCAGAAGGACCGCACGTGGCCGATGCGCACGGCCTGCCTGGGGCTCGGGCTCTCGGTCCTGCTGGCGATGAGCCTGCCGGTCGGCGCGATGCTGATCACCGTGGTGGCCATGGCGGTCGGCACCGGATTGACAGGCCTGTGCGCTCACGTGAGCGCACAGCGCAGGGAAGCCGTGACGCGGGCGCACAGCGCGATCGACCTCGAGAGGTCGTAGACGGCAGCTACTCCTGACGTGGGCGATCACACAAGTGGATGGTCGGACGTCCGATCCTCGGGATCACGATTTTCTGCGGTCGAAGCAGGGATTATCGTGCAGCCCATGACGACAGCGTTGCCTTTCTCCCGGACCCCCAGCCCGCAGCCGGCGACCCCGGAGCGTGTTGCGGAGGTACTCGCCAAGCCGGGCTTCGGGCAGCACTTCACCGACCACATGGTGACGATTCGCTGGAGCCCGGAGCAGGGCTGGCACGACGCGGCTGTCGAGCCCTACCACTCGCTGGAACTCGATCCTGCCGCGATGGTGCTGCACTACGGTCAGGCGATCTTCGAAGGGCTCAAGGCGTACCGCCAGCCCGACGGATCGATCGCGTCCTTCCGCCCGGAGGCCAACGCGGAGCGCTTCCGCTCGTCCGCTCGTCGGCTGGCCATGCCGGAGTTGCCCGACGAGCTGTTCCTCGGCTCGATCCGCGAGCTGATCGCGATCGACGAGCGTTGGGTGTCGTCCGCGGCCGAGGAGTCGCTGTACCTGCGGCCCTTCATGATCTCGACCGAGAAGGGCCTCGGCGTTCGCCCCGCCAAGGAGTACGTCTACGCCCTGATCGCCTCGCCGGCGGGCTCCTACTTCGCCGGTGGCGTCAAGCCGGTGAGCGTGTGGCTGTCGACCGAGTACGTGCGCGCAGCCCCGGGCGGTACCGGTGCGGCGAAGTTCGCGGGCAACTACGCCGCCTCGCTCGTGGCGCAGGCACAGGCCGCGGGGAAGGGCTGTGACCAGGTGGTGTGGCTCGACGCGGTCGAGCGGCGCTGGGTCGAGGAGATGGGTGGGATGAACCTGTTCTTCGTCCTGGGCTCCGGCTCCGACGCGCGCGTGGTGACGCCCGAGCTCTCCGGATCACTGCTGCCCGGCATCACCCGCAACTCGCTGCTGCGGCTGGCGAGCGATCTCGGTTACGGCGTCGAGGAGCGGCGTTTCTCCACTGAGGAGTGGGAGAAGAAGGCCGAGTCCGGTGAGCTGACCGAGGTGTTCGCGTGCGGCACCGCCGCTGTGATCACACCGGTCGGTCACGTCAAGCACGCCGAGGGCGAGTTCGACATCTCCGGCGGTGCGACCGGCGAGGTGACCTCGAAGCTGCGCGCGCAGCTGACGGGGATCCAGCAGGGTCTCGTCGCCGACCCCCACGGCTGGATGACCCGTCTGGCCTGACCTCGTTTTCGGAGCGAAGGGCACGTCACGCATCTCCGGACGGAACGTACGTGCCCTTCGCTCCTAGAAGAGGGAGCAGGTCGCCAGCACGGTGAGGGTGGAAAGCTCGCAGGCGGCACCGAGCACGTCGCCGGTGATGCCACCGAAGCGACGCTGGACGTGGCGCACGAGCAGCAGCACGACGGCCAGGGCGAGAACGACCGCCAGCGGGCCGAGCCATGGGCGGCCGGGCACGGCGAAGACGGCCGCGGCGGTCAGTGCGAGCCACCACAGCACGGGAACCAGCGGAGCTTGCGAGCCCGCGACGAGCACACCGAGGCCCTCCGCCCGCGCGGCTGCCACACCTCTGCGGCAGCACACCGAGAACGCGGCACGACCGGCGGCCGAGGCCAGCACGACCGCACCCCACCGCGTCGGCTCGAGCGCGCCCAGGGCGGTCGCCTGCGCACCGAGCACGACGATCAGCGTCACGACGGCGAACGGTCCGGCACCGCCGTCCTTCATCACCGCCAGCGCGCGCTCCGGCGGCCCGTAGCAGCCGAGCCCGTCCGCGGTGTCCGCCAGACCGTCGAGATGCATCCCCCGAGTCCCCAGCGCCAACAGTCCGACCACGAGCAGCCCGGCCAGCAAACCGGGCGCTCCCACCAGATGCAGCCCCAGTAGCGCGGTGGCGGCCACACCACCGAGCAGAACACCGACGAACGGGGCGAGGGTGATCGCCTGACGGCAGCTGCGCGCGTCGACCTCGCCGGCCCTGACCGGCAGCACGGTCAGCCAGGACAGGGCCAGCCGTACGCCGTCCACTCAGTCGGTTCCTTCCTCGGGTTTGCCCGAGATTCCCGCGCTGTCGAACGTCGCCATCTCCGCCAGGATCCGCGCCGACATCATCAGCAACGGCACGGCGGCGACCGCACCCGAACCCTCGCCGAGCCGCATGTCGAACTCCAGCAACGGATCCAGGTCCAGGTGCGACAACGCGAGAGCGTGTGCGGGCTCCGCCGACAGGTGCCCGGCCAGCCACCACTCGTGCGCCCCAGGAGCGAGTTCCTCGGCGAGGACGGCCGCGGCACCCACCACGACGCCGTCGAGCACCACCGGCGTGCGGCGCACGGCCGCCTGTGCCAGGAAGCCCGCCATCGCGGCGAGATCGGCGCCGCCCGCGGTGGCCAGCAACGCGACCGGGTCGCTGATCACCTTGCGCGCTCGCCGCATGGCGTCGCGGATCGCCGCGGTCTTTCGCATCCACCCCTGGTCGTCGACTCCGGTGCCGCGGCCGACCACCGCGACGGGCTCGGAACCGGTCAGCGTGGCGATGAGCACGGCTGCGGGGGTGGTGTTGCCGATCCCCATGTCACCGGCCACGAGCAGGTCTGCACCGCCGTCGACCTCTTCGTCGGCGACTTGGCGGCCCGCGTTGATCGCCGCGATCGCCTCCTCGCGGGTCAGCGCGTCCTCGCGGTCGATCGACCCGGATCCGCGGCGCACCTTCAGGCCGCTCACCGCGTCGGGGGTGTCGGAGTCCACCGACATGTCGACCACGCGCACGGTTGCGCCCGCGACGCCCGCGAGCACGTTGACCGCGGCACCGCCGGTGAGGAAGTTGGCCACCATCTGGCCGGTGACCTCGCTGGGGTAGGCGGAGACACCGTGCGACGCCACGCCGTGGTCACCGGCGAAGACGACGACTCGCGGACGCACGAACGGCTTCGGCGGGCAGACGCCCTGGCAGGCCGCGATCCACACGCCGAGCTCTTCCAGACGCCCGAGCGACCCGGCCGGCTTGGTCAGCACCTCGTGCCTCGCCACGGCCTGGCGGTGGACCTGCTCGTCCGGCGGCTCGACGGGTCCGAACGTCGGGTCCTCGCTGGTGCTCACCCGTGCCTCCCGGTCAGCGCAGTCGCAGTGGAATTCCGGCGACGAGCAGCAGCACCTCGTCGCAGACCTCGGCCAGCCGCGCGTTGAGCGAGCCGAGGTGATCACGGAAGAGCCTGCCAGAGTGCGTGCTGGGCACGACGCCGAGGCCGACCTCGGCGGAGACCAGGACCAGTCGCGCGGCGCACGAGCCCACAGCTCGGACGAGGCACTCGCACTCGCGCTCGACGAGATCCATTCCGTGGCCCTCCCAGGCCCCCGCGTCGTCGAGCACACCGGCCAGCCATGTCGCCATGTCGTCGACGAGCAGCGGTGGGTCGTCGGCTTCGGCAGTGGTGAGCAGTGCCAGGAGGTCGGCGGGGGAGGGGGCTTCGACGGTCCGCCAGGTGTCCGGCCTGCGCGCAACGTGCGCATCGATCCTGGCCTGCCAGTCCGCGTCGTCGGGATACCGCCGAGCAGTGGCCACGTAGGTCGCCGGGGCGTCACCGTTCAGCAGGCCTTCGGCGTGCGCGGACTTCCCTGAGCGCGCGCCGCCGAGCACCAGTGTCCGACGCGTCACACCGCATCCCATCTCGTCACCCGACCGGCTTAGCCTGCGAGCCAGCACGTTACGACACCCCGCACGTCCGGGCCGACCGGGTGCGGCGCCTCGCGGACACGGAGGTCGTCATGGAGTACCGGTGGCGCTACCAGGACGGGCAGGGGCGCGAGATCGCCGGGCCCGTGGTGACCTTCGGCGACCAGACCGAGGCCGAGAACTGGTTCGGCGCCGAGTGGCAACAACTCCACACGGCCGGGGTCGAGCAGGTCACGCTGCTGCGGGCCGAGGCCGAGGTCTACGGCCCCATGAGCCTGCGCCCCGCCGACTAGAAAACCCCGCCGGCGGGCCGGCGGGGTTCTCACGAGGCCTCACGTCACGGGGTGACGGTCAGCCTCGGGTCGGTCTCGACAACGCCCTCGAGCACGTTGTCGATCTTCGTCATCAGTTCCTCGTCCAGCTTCACGCCGGCCGCCTTCA
>DASYMV010000108.1:0-9263 GCA_036008865.1 Pseudonocardiaceae bacterium
CGACGCCGTCGGCTCCTACCTCGCGCAGGGCTACCTGCGGATCAAGCTCAAGATCGAGCCGGGATGGGACCTCGAGCCGGTGCGCGCGGTGCGGGAGCGCTTCGGCGACGACGTGCTGCTGCAGGTCGACGCGAACGCCGCCTACACGCTGGCCGACGCCCGGCAGCTCGCCCGCCTGGACGACTTCGACCTGCTGCTGGTCGAGCAGCCGCTGGCCGAGGACGACCTGCGCCAGCACGCCGAGCTCGCGCGGCAACTGCGCACGCCGGTGTGCCTGGACGAGTCGATCACCTCCGCGAAGGCCGCGGCGGACGCGATCGCGCTGGGCGCGTGCTCGGTGGTCAACATCAAGCCGGGACGGGTCGGCGGCTACCAGGAGGCGCGGCGGGTGCACGACGTCTGCCGGGCGAACGGGATCGCGGTGTGGTGCGGGGGAATGCTGGAGACCGGAGTCGGCAGGGCGGCCAACGTGGCGCTCGCGGCCCTGCCGGGGTTCGTACTGCCGGGAGACACGTCCGCGTCCGACCGGTACTACACGCAGGACGTCACCGAGCCGTTCGAACTCGACGGCGGGCACGTGGCGGTGCCGGCGGGCCCTGGGCTCGGCGTGGCTCCGCTGCCCGGCGTCCTCGACGAGCTGACCACCTCGTCGGCCTGGATCCCCGTGGAGGGGCTTGCCCGGTGATCCGGTCCGGGAGCACCTGGTCGGCGCGCCCGGTGAGGCAGTGACTTCGTGCCCTGTCGGCGGCGCGGCCGATCCTCCAGTGTGGAGGGATGATCGCCGCCGCCGGTGGGTATCCGGTGTCGATGGGTTCACGCCGGGCCACCGCTGTCCTGCTCATCGCCGCGGGTGTGTTCTACGCGGCGTGGCTGGGTGAGTACGTGCTGCCTGCGACGCTCTCGCCTGTGCAGAGCTACGCGAGCGACCTGGCCGCGGACGGGCAGCCCTACCAGCTGTTGTTCCGGACCACCGACTTCGTCACCGGGGTGCTCCTCCTGGTCTCGGTGGTCCCGCTCGGCCGGACGTTGCAGCGGCGTCGGGTGAACCGGCGCTGGGCCCTCGTGCTGCTGGTCGGCCTGGCAGGTTTCGGAGCTGCGACGATCGTCGACTCCGTCTTCACGCTCGACTGCGTGACGGCGATCGACGCGGGGTGCCGGCAGCGGGAGCTGGCGGGGCAGCTCTCCGCCGAGCACTTCGTGCACCTGGGGTCGAGCACCGTCGCGCAGATCGCCGTGCTGTGCGCGATGTTGGCTCTCCACCGCATGGCTGCGGGCTCGCGGTGGCGCAGGTGGACTCTCGCGCTGCTGGGGATCGTGCTCGCGGGATGGCTGGCGTCCGTGGCGCTCTACGACGTGGGCTTCGCCGGTGTACCGCAACGGGTGCAGCTGCTGGCCGAGGCGGCCGCACTGGTGATCGGGGGAGTGCTGCTCATCGGGGCACGCCTTCCCGAGTCCTGTCCGCGCGATCGTGCGGCAGGTACCGGCGCCGCCTAGCATCGGTCTGGTGATCGACCTGACCGCGCGTGGCGAGGACTTCCTCGACTTCTGGCGCGAGAGGCACCTGTGCACCTTGGCCTCGCTTCGCAAGGACGGCACGCCGCACGTGGTTCCCGTGGGTGTCACCCTCGACGTCGGCGGCGCCATCGCGCGGGTGATCACCTCCAGTACCTCGCACAAGGCGCGGCAGGTGCGTGACGCCGGTCCCGACGGTGCCCCCGTCGCGGTCTGCCAGGTGGACGGGCGCCGCTGGTCGACCCTGGAGGGGCGCGCGGTCGTCCGCGACGACCCGCAGGCCGTCGCGGACGCCGAGGCCCGCTACGCGCAGCGCTATCGGCGTCCCCGCCCCAACCCGGAACGCGTGGTGATCGAGATCGAGATCACCCGCGTGCTCGGGTCGGTCTGAGAGGCGAAGATCACGCAGTAGCACCGGATCCGGAAGAGTTCCGCGCTCTGCGGACGCCTTTCACCGATGACAGGCTCGTGGCATGGCCGATGAACTCATCGCGGTGACCGAGGCCTCCGAGCAACTGGGCTCGCGCGTAGCGCGCTACCTGACCGAACGCGGTGTGCGTCAACGGCTCGTGGTCCGAACCCCGGAGATGGCACCGGAGGCCGCGGCCGACGTCGCGGTCGCGTCCTTCGAGGACCACGACGCCCTGCGGACCGCCCTGGAGGGCGTTACCACGGTGTTCCTGGTGTCCGGGCACGAGGATCCCGACCGGATCGAGTTGCACCGCAACGCGGTGGCGGTGATCGCGGAGGCAGAGGTGCAGCGGGTGGTCTACACGTCGTTCATGGGCGCGGCGCCGCACGCCACGTTCATCTGCGCACGCGACAACGCGCTGACCGAGATGGCGATCCGGGACGCGGGTCTGCACCTGACGGCCCTGCGCACCTCCCTCTACGCCGACATCGTGCCGGAGTTCGTCGGGGAGGACGACGTGATCCGCGGGCCGGCCGGCCGCGGCCGTGTCGCGTGGGTCGCGCGCGAGGACGTCGCGAGGCTCGCGACCGCGGTGTTGCTCGACCCCTCGCACTCCGATCAGATCTACGACGTGTCCGGTCCCGTCGCGATCGACCTGTACGAGACCGCGCGGTTGCTCAGCCAGGTCACCGGCCGGGACATCGTCTACCAGCCGGAGACGATCGAGGAGGCACGCGCGTCGCGGTCGGGCGCCCAGGAGTGGCAGATCGACGGCTGGGTCGGTTCCTACGTGGCCATCGCGACGGGCGAGGTCTCGGTCACCAGCCACACGGTGGAGCACGTGACCGGCCGCAGGCCGTGGACGTTCGAGGAGTTCCTCAACGCCGAGCCCGACGCCTGGTTGCACCTGGTGTGACCATCGCGCGACGGCAGAAGGCCGGGTGTCCGACGTGGACACCCGGCCTTCTGCCGTCGCGGGCGAATCAGCCCTCGTCGAGATCGGTGACGATGATGGCGGCGAGCGCGTCGAGCGCGCCGTCGGCCCCCTCACCGTCTGCCGCGAGGACCACCTCGTCGCCGTGCATCGCGCCGAGGGTCATCAGGCCGAGCACGCTCCTGGCCTCGACCGGCCCGCCGTCCACCTTGCGGATGGTGACCTTCACCGGCTGGTCCGCCGCCGCCTTCGCCAGCAGGGCGGCAGGCCTCGCGTGCAGCCCGACCTTGCTCGCCACGGTGACCCGTCGCTCCGGCATGGTCCGTCCCTTCTCGTCTTCGCCTGCGTGGTCAGGACTTCGCCGTGCCCCGGCCCGATCCGCTGTGCGTTTCGGCGGTCGCGGGCTCGGCGACGGCACTCGCGTCCGCCTCGGGGCCTTCATCCTCCTCGCGGCCCGGTGTCCTCAGGTTCCACTTCGTGATGACCCAGCGGAACACGAGGTAGTAGATCACCGCGTAGATCAGCCCGATGGGGATGATCAGCCACGCCCTGCTGGCGATGTTGAAGTTGAGGACGTAGTCGATCGCGCCGGCGGAGAAGGAGAAGCCGTCGTGGATGCCCAGCGCGTTGGTGATGGCCAGCGAGGTGCCGGTCAGCACCGCGTGGATCAGGTACAGCGGCCACGCCACGAACATGAAGGCGAACTCGAGCGGCTCGGTCACGCCGGTGATGAACGCGGTGAGCGCCGCGGAGCCCATGATGCCGCCCACGATCTTCTTCTGCGACGGCTTGGCGGTCTGCCATATCGCGAGCGCCGCCGCGGGGAGGGCGAACATGAAGATCGGGAAGAACCCGGTCTGGAACGTGCCAGCGCTGGGGTCGTGGGCCAAGAACCGCGGGATGTCACCGGTCTTGCCGCCGTACTCGCCGAACTGGAACCACACGATGTTGTTCACGATGTGGTGCAGGCCCAGCGGGATCAGCAACCTGTTGATCACGCCGTAGATGCCGGCGCCGACGACCGTGCTGCCGGTGACGAAGTCGCCGACCGCGATGAGGCCCTTGTCGAACAGGGGGAACAGCAGGCCCAGCACGACACCGACGAAGATCATCACGAACGCGGTGACGATCGGGACGAATCGGCGACCGCCGAAGAACGCCAGGTACGGGGGCAGCTTGATGCGGTGGAACCGCTGCCAGAGCGCCGCGCTGATGATGCCGACGGCGATGCCGGCGAGCACACCGTAGGGCCACTTCTGCGGCATGACGCCCAGCGCGTCGGCCGTGAGCGTCGCGGGCGCCTTGTCGTCGAACTTGTGCAACGGATTCGGCGCTGTGTTGAGCACCTGGACGACGCGGCTGAACACCAGGAATCCGACGACGGCGGCGAGCGCTGTCGAGCCGTCGGCGCGGCGTGCGAAGCCCACCGAGACGCCGACCGCGAACAGCAGCGGCAGGTAGTCGAACAGCACACCACCCGCTCCGCCGACGATCGCTGCGACGTCCTGCATGAACGGGTTCTTGAAGCGGCCGAGCAGGTCGTCCTGCCCCAGTCGCAACAGCAGACCGGCGGCGGGCAGTGCGGCGATCGGCAGCATCAGGCTGCGACCGAGGCGCTGCAGTGTGGCCAGTCCCTTGATGTCGCGACCGCCGACCGCCTGAGGGGCGCTGGCGCTCATCGGGTACCTCCCTTGGCGGAGTGCGGGCCGGACCCCGGGACGGTCCGGTCCAACTGCATGGTCACCTGGTAAAGATCGCCCCGGTACCAGGAAGTCATGTCCTCGACGGGACGCCCCGCCGCGCTCGAGACCCGGCGGAAGACGAGGAGCGCACTGCCCTTGCGCACCTCGAGCAGTCTCGCGGTGTCGGCATCGGCGACCTCCGCCCACACGGTCTGCCGTGCGTCGTCGAGTTGCAGGCCGTAGGTCTGTGCGATCAACGTGTAGAGGGAGCCGGAGAGGTCGTGCCGGTCGAGGCCTGGCACGTACCTCGGGTTGTACCAACCGCGTTCGACGGCCAGAGGCACACCGTCGGCGCGGCGCAGCCGCAACAGCCGGAAGGAGGGCTCGCCGGGGGCGAGGCCCAGCGCCGTGGTGGCGGATTCCGGGGGGACCTCCTCGCCGCACCCGAGCACCTCGGTCGCGGGAACGAGCCCGCGCCTGCGCATGTCGTCGGTGAACGACTGGAGGTGGAGCTGGATGTCCACCCGGCGGCGGGCGGTGAACGTCCCGCGGCCCTTCGCCCTGGTCAGCAGGCCTTCGGCGACCAGCTGGCCGACCGCGGCGCGCACCGTTATCCGCGAGACGCCGTACCGGTCGGCGAGGTCGCGTTCCGACGGGATGGCCGAGCCCGGCGTCAACTCCTGCTCGGCGAGGCGCCGCAGGATCTCCCTGAGCTGGGCGTGCTTGGGCTTGGGGCCGTCGACGATGGGGCTCTCCCCGGCGATCACAGCGCCTCCCCCGCACCTGATTCCGAATCGATGCTCGATCCCGGCCGCCGGCATTGGTACTTTCCGGTCTAGACCAGTTGGTGCGGGGAGGATGCTCCGCACGTCGAGCGGGTGTCAACCGCTGTTACGGGAACGTGGCCGATACCGGCCGCGGTGCAAGCACGGAGAGAGGACAGCACGTGGCTGACGACAGGGCGGAAAAGATTCTGGCCGCGCTCGGTGGCGCGGACAACATCGTGGAGATCGAGCCGTGCATCACGCGGCTGCGCTGCGAGCTCGAGGACGGCTCCCAGGTGGACGAGCGTGCGCTGAAGGCGCTCGGCGCGCACGGCGTGATGCGCTCCGGCAACGTCGTGCAGGTCGTCGTCGGTCCCGAGGCCGACACGATCGCGAGTGACATCGAGGACCTCCTGTGACGCTGTGGGTGGCCAGCCCCGTCACCGGCCGGGTCGTACCGTTGTCGGAGGTCCCGGACCCGGTTTTCTCCCAGGCGATGGTCGGCCCCGGCGTGGCGGTCGAGCCGGACCGCGCGGCGGCCGACGTCGTCGCCCCGGTGGACGGCACGGTGGTCACACTGCACCCGCACGCGTTCGTCATCGCGACCTCCGACGGTGCCGCGGTGCTCGTCCACCTCGGCATCGACACCGTGAAGCGCAAGGGTGAGGGCTTCACGCTGCACGTGGTCAAGGGCGAGGCGGTGCGCGCGGGTCAGCCCGTGGTGAGCTGGGATCCCGCCGAGGTCGAGGCCGCCGGATTCGCGCCGATCTGCCCGGTCATCGCGCTCGACGCGTCCGCCGAGTCGCTCGGCGACCAGCTCGGCGGCACGTCCGTCGCAGCCGGTGATCCTCTCTTCTCCTGGCAGCGCTGACCACGCTGTCGTGTCCCGACGGGAGCGGTCTGGACACCCGGTGTCCTGACCGCTCCCGTCACGACCACCAGGGGCCGTCGGCCGCGACCTGCGTGATTGCGGCGTTTTCACTGTGAAAAGATTCCACCTGTGCTGCGCTGGATCACCGCTGGGGAGTCACACGGGCCCGCCCTCGTCGCCGTGCTGGAAGGCATGGTCGCCGGGGTCGAGGTCACCACGTCCGACCTGACCGCTCAACTCGAGCGGCGCAGGCTCGGCTTCGGCCGCAGCCCGCGCATGGGCTTCGAGACCGATCAGGTCGAGTTCCTCGGCGGCGTGCGCCACGGCGTGACGCAGGGTGGCCCGATCGCCGTGAAGATCGACAACACCGAGTGGCCCAAGTGGCAGAAGGTCATGGCGGCCGACCCGGTCGACCCGAGCGAGCTCAAGCCGACCGGTCGCAACGAAGCGCTCACGCGTCCGCGTCCCGGTCACGCGGACCTCCCCGGCATGCAGAAGTACGGTTTCGACGAGGCGCGCCCGGTGCTGGAACGTGCGAGCGCCAGGGAGACCGCCGCCCGGACCGCGCTCGGCACGGTGGCCCGCGAGTTCCTCAAGCAGGTGCTCGGGGCGGAGATCATCAGCCACGTCGTCTCCATCGGATCCGCGAAAACGCCCGACGGCCCGCTGCCCCGCCCCGAGGACCTCGCCGCGATCGACGCGAGCCCGGTCCGCGCGTTCGATCCGGCGGGCACCGAGGCCATGGTCGCCGAGGTCGAGGCCGTCAAGCAGGCCGGTGACACGGTCGGCGGCGTCATCGAGGTCATCGCCTACGGCCTGCCGCCGGGTCTGGGCTCGCACGTCCACTGGGACCGGCGCCTCGATGCCAGGCTCGCCGGAGTGCTGATGGGCGTGCAGGCCATGAAGGGCGTCGAGATCGGCGACGGCTTCACCACCGCGCAGCGCTGGGGCAGCCAGGCGCACGACGAGATCGACCGCGGCAGTGGCCCGGTCGGAGTCACGCGCCGGTCCAACCGTGCGGGTGGTCTCGAAGGCGGCATCACCAACGGCGAGCCGCTGCGCGTGCGCGTCGCCATGAAGCCCATCTCCACGGTGCCGAAGGCGTTGTCCACTGTGGACGTCCGGACCGGGGAACCCGCCGTGGCCATCCATCAGCGCTCCGACGTGTGCGCGGTGCCCAGGGCCGGTGTCGTGCTGGAGTCCGTCGTAGCGCTGGTGCTCGCCGAGGCGGCGCTGGAGAAGTTCGGCGGCGACTCGATCGCGGAGACCCGGCGCAACGCCGAGTCCTACTTGACCGCCCTCGAGGCCCGCTGGGACGGACTGGCGCCCGCCACCCCGCACGAATGAGCGCCTTGAACTCGGTCGATAGGCTGCAACGATGACTTCGCGTCCCCTGATGGTCGTCCTCGGCCCGCCCGGTGCGGGCAAGACAACGGTCGGCCGGCTGCTCGCCGTCCGACTGGGCGCGCCGTTCCGGGACGTCGACGACGACATCGTCGCCGCGGCGGGCAAACCCATCTCGGAGATCTTCACCGGCGACGGCGAACCGGTGTTCCGGGCGATGGAGGAGGACGCGGTCGCCGCTGCGCTGCGCACGCACGACGGTGTGCTCGCGCTCGGTGGCGGTGCGGTGCTCTCCGCGATCACCAGGCAGCGCCTCATCGGTCACACCGTGCTGTTCCTCAACGTCGGGATGGCCGAAGGAGTGCGCCGCACGGGTCTGTCGACCGCGCGCCCCCTGCTGACCGGCGTGAACCCGAGGTCCACGTTCAAGGCGCTGCTCGACGCGCGGCTGCCGCTGTACCGCGAGGTGGCCACGATCGAGGTCGGCACCGACGACCGCGATCCCGAGCAGGTCGTCGACGTGGTGATCGAGAAGTACAAGGAGAGCAGCAATGGCTGAACCCGTCCGGATCCCTGTGGCAGCTGAGCGACCGTACGAGGTACTGGTGGGCCGTGGCCTCCTCGGCGACCTGGTCGACACCCTGCGCGGCACGGACAAGGTCGCCATCATCCACCCGCCGACGCTGATCGAGACCGCGGAGGCGGTCCGCGAGGAGCTCGCGGCCGCCGGGGCCGACACCCACCGCATCGAGATCCCCGACGCCGAGGACGGCAAGGAGCTCGCGGTCGCCGGGTTCTGCTGGGACGTGCTGGGCCGCATCGGGCTCGGCCGCGCCGACGCGATCGTGGGCCTCGGCGGGGGAGCGGTCACCGACCTCGCCGGGTTCGTCGCGTCGACGTGGATGCGCGGTGTGCGCTTGGTGAACGTGCCCACGACGCTGCTCGGCATGGTCGACGCCGCGGTCGGCGGCAAGACCGGCATCAACACCGACGCGGGCAAGAACCTCGTCGGCACCTTCTACGAGCCGGCCGCCGTGCTGGTCGACCTGGCCACCCTGGAGACGTTGCCGCGCAACGAACTCGTCGCAGGGATGGCCGAGATCGTCAAGGGCGGCTTCATCGCCGACCCCGCGATCCTCGACCTGATCGAGGCGGACCCGCAGGCCGCCCTCGACCCGTCCGGCGAGGTGATCGGGGAACTGGTCCGCCGCAAGATCCAGATCAAGGCCGACGTGGTGTCGGCCGATCTGCGCGAGTCGGACCTGCGCGAGGTCCTCAACTACGGTCACACCCTCGGGCACGCCATCGAGCGGCGCGAGCGCTACCGCTGGCGCCACGGTGCCGCGGTCAGCGTCGGCCTCGTGTTCGCCGCCGAGCTCGCCAGGGCCGCGGGCAGGCTGGACGACGCGACCGCGGACCGGCACCGCGCGGTGCTCAGCTCGATCGGGCTGCCCACCACCTACGATCCGGACGCCCTGCCCCAGCTGCTTGAGGGCATGCGCACGGACAAGAAGACACGGTCGGGTGTGCTGCGGTTCGTGGTGCTCGACGGACTGGCCAAGCCGGGCAGGCTGGAGGGCCCCGACCCGTCGCTGATCGCCGCCGCGTACTCCGCGGTGGCCGGCGAGCAGAACTCCGGCGGGAGCGTGCTGCTGTGAAGGTACTGGTCCTCAACGGCCCGAACATCGGGCGGCTCGGCACCCGCGAGCCGAACGTCTACGGCCGGACGACCTACGCCGACCTG
>DASYMV010000109.1:0-7592 GCA_036008865.1 Pseudonocardiaceae bacterium
TTGTTGCCGCATTGTCAATCCCCTGTTGCGAAGTTCGTCACACGGGAGGTCCCGATGTGCGGGGCAGTCGGAGTTGACGGCGCGGGTCAGGACCGTCGAGGCAGCCGGGAAGAGTGGCCGGCGCGGGGAACGACGCAGGTGTGCTCAGCGACGTCACCGGGTCGGGTTGCTGATCAACGTCGGCAGGCGTCCCCGGTCAGCACGACTGGCGAGGGTCGTAGGCGCGAGGAAGCGCTCACGCGAGCGTGGCACGCAGTTCCCGGATGTCGCGCTCACGTCTGCGGCGCCGCTGCTCGTGCGCGATGGGGAAGACGCGCACACCTCCGTGGTAGGAGCGGAACGTTCGGCCGCCGAGCCGCGGGGGCACCGAAGCGGGATCCAGCCAGACCACCAACCACGGCCTGTTGCGGTCCGGCACCACCCGCACGCGGGCGACGCTGTACCACCGCATCTGGCAATGCCGCCCGAGCCGCGAGACGACGATCCCTTCGCGGCCCACCTCCAGCGTGGTCTTCGGGCGCAGCGCGGTGAACAACAGCCGCACCGCCCCCACCGACAGCAACAGGAACCCGACGAAGGCGAGAAGCCTCACCCCGTCAGGAGCACCCGAGTCCTCGGTGGACATGCCGGCGGCGATCACCGCGAGGAACCCGCTCGCGAGACTCCACAGCAGTGGCGTGACGCGGGAGGTCGTGAACTTCACCCCGCCGCTGATCGGGACGGGCGCGGGCAGGTCGGCCGAGTACTGCCGCGTCGCCGATTTTCCCTTGGCGGCCAGCAGTTCGGTGCGGCGCTGCTCGACGAGTGTTCGCACGGGAGCGGGCAGCCAGCCGTCCGAAGGCGGTGGCGCACCGATCTGGGTCAGAAGCCCGGCCGGGTCCGGCCGGGCCGACGGGTCGCGCCGCAGACACGCGAGGACCAACGGGCGCAGTCCGTCCGGCACCTGGTCCACCTCGGGCTCGCAGTTGACCGCGCGGTAGAGCAGGGCGGACGTCGTGCCGTCCCCGAACGGGCCGCGCGCCGAAGCCGCGTAGACCAGCACCGAGCCCAGGGAGAACACGTCGCTGCGGGGCCCGACCTCACCGCCGACGATCTGCTCGGGCGACAGGAATCCGGGCGTGCCGAAGAACATCCCGGTCTCGGTGAGCGCCGAGTGCTCCAGCGCGCGGGAGATGCCGAAGTCGATCACCCGCGGTCCGTCGGCGCCGAGCAGCACGTTGGAGGGCTTGAGATCGCGGTGCACGAGTCCCGCTGCGTGGATCGCGACGAGCGCCTCGGCCAGGCCCGCGGCGAGCCGCCGCAGGGCCGGTTCCGGGAACGGCCCGTGCGACTCGACCGCCTGCTGCAACGTGGGACCGGCGACGTACTCCGTGGCCATCCACGGGCGTTCGGCGTCCGGGTCCGCGTCGACCACCGCGGCCGTCCAGAACCCGCCGACGGCACGGGCCATCTCGACCTCGCGCCGGAACCGCTCGCGAAAGCCGGGCGCATCGGCCAGTTCGGGACTGGCCACCTTCACCGCGACCGGCCGGCCACTGCGGGACCAGCCCAGGTACACCGCGCCCATCGCGCCGCGCCCCAAGCGGGCGTGCAACGCGTACTCGCCGATCCGCCGCGGGTTGTCCACCTGCAGTGGCTGCACCTGCCATCTCCTCAACACCGACTCGAACACGAGCCTAGATGTCCAGGGTCGTCGCACGACCCTCGCCGCGGAAGTGGCCGGTTGCGGTCCGGTCGTCGTGTTGCTGCTGGACTTCCCGACCTGATCAGGACGTCCGAGGCGGCAGCGGGAGCGGCAGTGCCGGCAAGCCGTCGATGCTCTGGCCGTTGTGGTCCTTCGACTCGCAGTAGGCCCGGAACTCCTCGTCGGTCTTGCGCCCGAAGTAGTCCGCGTGCAGGGTCCGCTCCTCCCGGTAGTCCATGAACGGGACCGCGAACCCGCAGGTGTCGCTGATCCGCTCGGCCGTCACGACGATGATCGCGCGCAGACCGGGTGCGTCGGCGTCCGTGAAGTGGCCGATGAGCCCGGACCAGCGCGAGTCGTCGCGGAAGACGGGCTCACCGCGACCGTGCACCCGCACGATGTCGGGCGGTCCGGAGAACGCACACCACATGAGTGTGATCCGGCCGTTCTCCCGGAGGTGCGCGATCGTCTCCGCGTGGCTTCCGCCGAAGTCCAGGAATGCGACGGTCCGCTCGTCGAGCACCGCCAACGACCCCGCGCGGCCCTTCGGGGAGACGTTGACGTGCCCGTCCTGCGACAACGGCGCGGTCGCCACGAAGAAGATCTGCTGGTCTTCGATGAACGACCGCAGCCGACCGTCGATTCGCTCGTAGAGCTTGCCCATGACGGGGATTGTCGACCTCCCCGAAGCCCGATTCCAGTGGAATCACTAACCTGCCCGGCATGGCGCGAACCCGGCTCTACCGCAAGGGTGTTCTCGAAGCCACCGACTTCCCCGTGGAACAGGTGTCGGACCACCTGC
This sequence comes from Pseudonocardiaceae bacterium, assembly GCA_036008865.1. Lineage (GTDB taxonomy): Bacteria > Actinomycetota > Actinomycetes > Mycobacteriales > Pseudonocardiaceae > DASYMV01. The sequence goes on from DASYMV010000109.1 coordinate 2,487, forward strand.
AGGACCCGACGGCGGTGGTGTGGCTGGACCTGTGCGACCCCGCCGAGGCCGGCCTCGACGTGATCCGCGAAGAGCTCGGCCTGCACGCACTCGCGGTGGAGGACGCGTTGGCCGAGCACCAGCGTCCCAAGCTCGACCGCTACGCGACGCACGCGTTCCTCGCGGTCTACGCGGTGAAGACCGACGAGCACACCGGCCAGTTGTCGAAGTCCGAGATCAACGCGTTCGTCACCCCGAACGCGCTGGTCACCGTGCACAAGGATGACTTCGACATGGACGCCGTGGCCCAGCGCTGGGACTCGTCGGCCGACCTCGCCAAGGGTGGGGTGGGATTCCTGCTGCACGGCCTGCTCGACGGCGTGGTCGACGGTCACCTCGTGGCGGCCCAGGCGCTGGACGACCGCATCGAGGCGATGGAGGACCAGCTCTTCGACGACCGCCTGCCCCACCCCGACGTGCAGCGCAGGGCGCTTCGGCTGCGCAAGAGCCTGCTGTCCCTGCGACGCGTCGTGATGCCGATGCGCGAGGTGCTGAGTTCCCTCATGCACCGCGACCACCACATCGTCGACGACGCGATGATGCCGTACTTCCAGGACGTCTACGACCACGTCCTGTTCGCCTGGGAGTGGGTCGAATCGCTGCGGGAGCTGGTCACGACGCTGCGCGAGACACAGCTCAACCTCCAGGGCAACCGCATGAACAACATCATGAAGAAGGTGACCAGCTGGGCCGCGATCATCGCCGTGCCCACCGCGATCACCGGCTTCTACGGCCAGAACGTGCCCTACCCCGGGTACTCGGCCGCGTGGGGCTTCTGGGTCTCGGCGGCCAGCATCGTCGTGGTTTCCGGGGGTCTGTACGCCCTGTTCAAACGCCGTGATTGGCTCTAGACCGTGACAGAACTGGTCCGGCTCGAGCACGGCGCCACAGGTCTCGCGGTCCTGACCGTCGACGCACCGCCGCTCAACCTCTACACCGCGCAACTCCAGGACGAACTCGGCGCGGCGATCGGCGAGCTGGAGGCGAACCCTCCGCGTGCTGCGCTCCTGCGCGCCGAGGGCAAGATCGTCAGCGGTGGCGTCGACGTGTCGCTCTTCGCCGCACAACCCGGTGTCGCCGAGGCGAAGCAGCTGTTCGACCGGATGCTGTCGCTGCCGGACCGCATCGCGGCGCTGCCGTTCCCGACGGTGTTCGCCGCGCACGGCCTGTGTCTCACCTGGGCGTTCGAGATCGCGGTCGCGTGCGACATCATTCTCGCCGCCGAACGCGCGAAGTTCGGGCTCGTCGAGAAGGTCATCGGGCTGACACCCACGATGGGCGGGACGCAGCGCCTCGCCGCACGCGCCGGTGTCGGGCGGGCCAAGGAGTTCGTGATGACCGGTGACCGCTATGACGCCGTGACCTTGGAGCGGTGGAACGTCGTCAACCGCGTGCTGCCGGACGAGGGTTTCGACGCGGCCGCGCGACGGTTCGCCGCAGATCTCGCCGCGGGTCCCACTCGCGCGCACGCCGCGACCAAGCAGGTGTTGCGGCACTTCGAGCACGGTGGCGTGCCCGAGGCGGGAGAGCACATCACCACGATCGCCGCGGAGCTCTTCGCCACCGAGGACCTCCGGGGTGCCGTGCACTCGTTCCTCACCGACGGCCCCGGCAAGGCGACGTTCGACGGACGCTGATCAGGTCGTGGGGTAGCGGTTGTAGCCGGGGAAGTTCCCGTAGAGCTGCTCTCCCGGCGGCCCGACCGTCACGGCGTGCACGAGGTGCTCGCCGCCGACGAACGCACCGCGCCACGACGCGCCGCGACCGCCGAAGGGCTCCCCGCGGTCGCCGCGTGATCGGGGCTTGCCGAAGCCGACCTTGAACGCTTGCAGGTGCTCGCCGAGCCCGGAGGCGAGTTCGTCGTCGTCGCAGGCGATGCTGGCCACCAGCGCGCCGTTGGACGCGTTCATCTGCGCGAGCAGCTCGGCTTCGGTGTCCACGACGACGACCGTGTCGACCGGACCGAACGGCTCCTCGTGCATGAGCCTGCTGGCACCGGGCGGTGCGAGCAGGGTGACCGGCGCATGGTAGGTCGACCGGTCCTGCCCGTCGAGGAAACGGCTGTCGTCCAGGCTTCCCCGGTACAGCGGGACCGCGCCGTGCCGCAGCGCTTCTGCGACGCTGTCCTCCAGTTCCGCGACCTTGCGCGCGGAGATCAGCGGACCGAAGTCGAGCTCCGGCATCGGCTCCCCGTCCTCCGTGGCGAGCGGATGACCGACCTGCAGAGATTGCACCACGGGCAGGTAGGTCTCCAGGAACCGGTCGAAGAGCTTGCGCTGAACCACGAAACGCGGGTAGGCCGTGCAGCGCTGCTTGCCGTACTCGAATCCCTTGCGCAGGTGCGCGGCGAGGGCGGCCCAGTCGCTGAACTCCCAGATGCCCCAGGCGTTCAGCCCTTCCTGCTCGAGGAAGTGCCGCTTGCCGGTGTCCACGAGTTGCGCGGCCACCTTGCCTCCGTTGGAGCGGCCGCCGACGAACGCGAGCGCACCGATCTCCGGTGACCGCACCAGCGCGTCCGACAGCTCGCCTCCATCACCCGACAGCAGGGTGACCGGCAGGCCGGCGCGTGCCATCAGCGCGTGCGCGAGCGTCAGGGTCACCGCACCGCCCTGGGTGGGCGTCTTCGCGATGACGGCGTTGCCCGCGAGCAGTTGGACGAGCTCAGCGTGCACCAACACGCTCATCGGGTAGTTCCAGCTGGCGATGTTGCTGACCGGCCCTGGCAGCGGATGCCGCTTCGCCGGTGCCCCGTCGACGTCCCTGGAGAGCATGCCCTCGATGTTGTCGAGGTACCACCGGACGCCGTCGAGGCACCGGTCCACGTCGGCACACGCCAGCCGCCACGGCTTGCCGATCTCCCACGCGAGCAGCAGCGCCAGGTCGTCGCGCACGGCGGTGAGCGCGTCGACCGCCTCGGACACGGCAGCTCTGCGCTCGTCGAGCGCCGTCGCGGCCCACGCTTCGTGCGCGGCGCGCGACTCCTTCACCGCATTCATGGCCGTGAAGGAGTCGACCTTGGGCAGAGCGGCGAGAACGGTGCCGTCCACCGGTGAGACCTGGTCGGAGGGCCTCCCGACGGTGCGCCATTCACCTCCTACGAGGTTCAGCAACGTCGTGCCGGAGAACGCTTCCGGCACGGCGGCGGCGGCGCGGCCGAGCACGGTGGCCGCGGTGAACTCTTCAGGTACGCGCAAGGACATGGCTGCCCCTCTCCGCCGCCAGTGTCCACCGGTCGCCCCTCGATGCCAACCGGTGGAAACTGGGCTCGACGCCGAGGAGGTGCCGCATGGCCCCGTTGTCGCCCGAAGCTCGCAAGCGGCTGCAGGACGAACTCGCCGTGCTGGAGGAGGAGCACGGGATCCTGGCATCGCGAGATCCGGACGACGAACGCATCGGCGACCGCGGTGACGCCGCCCTGTACCCGGAGCACGTGGACGCGATCGATTGGCTCAACCATCGGATCGCCGACATCAACGAGATGCTGATGCGCAACGAACTCCCGGACACGTCCGTGCCGGACGGCACCGAGGTGACCCTCGAGTTCGAGGACGGGCACAGGGAGACCTTGCGCGCGATCGCGGTACCGGAGGAGGTTCCCGACGAAGAACTGGCGAGGGTCTTCACGGCCGACAGCCCCCTCGGTGCCGCGCTGGCCGGGCACGAGGAAGGCGACACGGTGACCTATCGAAGTCCGAACGGCCCGGTCACCGTCAAGATCGTCGAACTCCGGCTTCCGAACCCCGCCTGACAGAGCGTCAGCCACATCAGAGAGCAGTGCTCTTGGCATGGGATGCGGCGTCTGCGCACGTCCCGTCCCAGCCGCTGCGGGGATCCGCTGCACGTCCTGAACCCGAGCCGAGGACTCGTCGGAAGCTTCGCCGAAGCACCCCGTCCGCCCGTGGATCTGCGATCGTCGCGCGCACGGTGTCCACATCGGACGTGGAGATCGAATGGCCCTCGCCTCGTTCCGGTCTTCAGTGATGTGGGCGTCGGTTCGGTCCGTCCACAGAGGTCCGGAGGGCTGAACCGACAACACCGGGTGTGGCGATCCGCGGAACTCGCGATGGCGTCGTACCGACCTGTCCGACCCGCGTGAGGACCGCATGACCCGCCGGCACGCGTAGAGCTCTCCCGGTGGACCCGGTCGTTCACCCGCGGTGTTGCCCTGCCGTTGTCCTGCGACACGCCGCCTCTCCACGACGAAAATCAGCAACAGATGGTCACCGGGTTGAACTGGACGCCAACGGGTACGCCGAGGCCTCCGACCGAGATCTCGACGAGGAGGACAGCCCCATGGGCCTGAGCCACGACGAGCTTCCGCTGCCCGACTACGACCACCTGCCGCTGCCGTCACTGCGGGACCGCATCCGGGCGCTCGACGAGGACGCACTGCGAACGCTGATCGCCTACGAGCAGGAGCACGCGCACCGCCTTCCGGTGCTGGAGGTGTTGAACGCGCGGCTCGAGCAACTGGAAACGGGCGCTCGTCCGTCCGAAGGCCATCCGTACGAGCTCAAGCCTGAGCAGCCGCCCCCGCCCGCCGGCCGGACGGCCGCGTCGCCCGCCCACGCGGCGCCCCCTGCCCAGCCGCACCCGCACGGAGCCGCAGCCGAGCCGGCCCGCAAGGCGGACCGGGTGCGCGACATGGGTTGAGCACGCTTCGAGAGCTGCTCAGCGCCCACTCAGCGCCGCAGTGAGATCTTCTGGCCGCGGCGGACCGGCCGGATCTCGCCCGGCAGATCACGTCGTTCGACCTCCGCGAGGAAATCGCGCAGGGGCGAACGGAAGACGGTGTAGTCGTCGTAGTGGATCGGGACCGTCACCGGAGGCGCGATGAGTTCCACGAGGTCGGCGCCTTGACGTCCGTCCATGGTCAGCAGGATGCCCATGATCTTCGTGCCGCCGAGGTGGACGATCATGGCGTCGAGGTCGGGGAAGCGGTCCCTCACCTCGCGCAGCTGAGGGCGGAACAGCGTGTCACCGGTGATGTAGATCCGGAAGGTGTCCTCGCCCTGCCGCAGTTCCAGGACGCTGCCCATCACCTCGGGCAGCAGGCGATCGACCGCA